>JAFZEK010000048.1 GCA_017560705.1 Bacteroidales bacterium
AATAGTATCTCCAAGTCTTCTTCTATCTTTTCGGTTCCGAAGCCTTTCATCTTCACATTGGAGGAGTGACAGGCAGGGCATTCTGTAGGTATAGGTATCGAGTATCCGCAGTAGTGACATCTCAAACTATTTGTTTGTTTGTGGTATACTAGGGATACGTCGCAGTGTTTGCACTCCGGAATCCAGTGGCAGCTGTCGCATTCTAGGCGTAGGGAGAAGCCTCGTCTATTTTGAAATAGGATGACTTGCTCTTTGTTGTCGAGGGCTTCTTGTATGTAATTCATTAGGAATTTGCTATAGTGTAACTGTACTTCCTTTTTCTTGTGAGCATCCTTCATGTCTACGCATAGGATTTCGGGCATAAGCAATCCGCCGAATCTCTTGTCCATGACAGCGAGGCTGTACTTCTCTGTTTGGGCGTTGTAGTAGGACTCTATGGCGGGTGTAGCTGAGCCTAGTACCGTTTTTGCACCAAAGATGTGTGCTAGGTATATGGCGGAATCTCTGCCGTTGTAGCGAGGGGCCGGCTCGGCTTGTTTATAGGAGTTGTCGTGTTCTTCGTCTACAATTACGAGCCCCAAGTTGTCGAAGGGTAAGAATACCGCCGACCGTGCTCCCAGGAGTATCTGATAACCACCGTCTTTTCCTTGGATAGTCTTTGTCCACACTTCGGCTCGTTCGTTGGTGGAAAACTTGGAATGATACACCCCGACTTTGCCGCCAAAGAACTTTCGCAGCCGGTTTATTATCTGTGCGGTGAGGGCTATCTCGGGTAGAAGGTATAAGACTTGCTTTCCCTCTTGTATTACTTTCTCTATCAGCTTTATGTATACCTCTGTTTTTCCACTCGATGTTACCCCATGTAGCAGAACCACGTTTTTAGAATTTGGGTCACAGATGCTGTTTATTGCAGATTGCTGTTGTTCGCTGAGTTCTATTTGTGGTGGCTGCTCCACTGCCTCGGGATCTAGTAGTCGGCTTACGGTTCGCACTTCTTCTAGTAGCACTTCGCTTTCTATCAGGCTTTTTAAAGAGGACGGCGATAGGTCTTTCCTTTCTGTTAGCACTTTCTTGGGCAACGTCTCTTTGCCAAACTGTGTAAGCTGAAAGAATGAAAGCAACACAGTGAGCTGTTTTTGTGTCGTTTTCTTCTTTTCTAGATTGTCGAATAGCTCTTTGGTTTTATCTTCGCTGTCCCTGTATATAGGGTTGAGGGAGAGGTATGTTTCTTTCTTAGGTACGTAGCGTTGTTTTATTTCCTCCTCCATTACTATGACCTTCTTTTCTATCATAGTTTTTATGAGAGGAAATATTTTTTGGTAGCCGGTGATGTTGGATACTTCGGATATGGGCAACGAGTTTTTGCTACTCAGTACTTCTAGAATCTTTATTTCGTCCTCGCTGAGATTGTCGTATTCGCCGCTGAAATCCTGATGTATAGCAATGGTGGACTCGCTGGCTAGGCGAAAAGCTGATGGAAGTGCTACAGCCATTATGTCGCCTACGCTACACATATAATATGCTGCCATCCATTCCCAAAATTTAAAATGTTTTTCGGAGACTATGGGATGCGGGTCCAAAATGCTAAGAATGTACTTCGTCTTATACGACGGTACATTTTGGTGCACCCTCCTTACTAATGCCGAATATAATTTCTTTTGCCCAAACTGTACCACCACTCTTTGACCTGGAGATATATACTCGTTGTATTCAAACGGAACCCTATAGGTATAATATTCTGGTAGGGGTAGTGGCACTACAACGTCTACAAAATATGTTATGCGTTCCGCAGTTTGCTCCATAGTGGTGGGTTTAGGTCGGTTTTTGTTGATTGTTAGCTGTTTCCTAGTCTTGTGGCATAAGAGTTTTTTCGAAAGTCATAACCACGTCGTCGTTGTGCAAAAGCTCCAAAGTGTCTTCGGTTATGCGGTAGCCGTTCACTTTGTTTAGCACGGAAAGAAACATGTCTTCTAGTTCCATTTCATGTTCCGGACATGCCATTTTGGTAGAGCCTACGTGCGAAAGAACAAGTTTACCTGTTGTTGGCTCTTCGTAGTTGCCAAAGAAACGATTACATCCTGCGTAGCCGCTCACTATTTTGGATTCGGGGTTGAAGTGAATGTACACCACTCTCGACCCTTCGCCAAAGGATACTTTCTTGGTTTTTATGCTCTTTAAGCCCCATGCCGTTTCCACGTCTGTGTCTTGCAATGTGGTTGTTTTATTTACGGTAGAACCGCTTTTGCACGAGAATAATAAACAAGCTGTACAAGCCAACATAAATAGATTTTTAATTTTCATAACTTGGTATTTATATTTTTAATCGAATTTAATCTTGAACTACCTAATAACAGAAAAAAAACTATTTTCGTATGTCGTGTACCTATTTTGCACTAAATGCTTTTGGGATAAGCTATCTATAACACATGCTGCCAACGTTGTAATTATTTCCGCTTCCGAAGTTTATTATAGATGTATAATCCTATGGCAAAGGCTGCTGCAATGATTATGTCGTAGGCTATGCTGCGTAGTGTTATGCCATCGCCCATTAAGCCCTTTACTATAGTGGCTATAATGAGGAATATGGCTCCACTTATAAATTCGTAGAAAAAGCCTTTGCGAGTGTTGCGTGGTTCGTTTTCTATTTCTAGAAATGTTTCTATAGCTTTTTTGTCTTTTTTCTTGGATAGACAAATTAACAGACATGTTACAAGACCTAGTGTCGTAAATACACTAACTAAAAGTTGAATAAATTCTTGGGAATTCATATTATATTTTGTTTATAGTTTAAATTTGTAATCAGGTACTATTTCCTTTGTTATGTCTTTTAAGGTTATTTTATACGAGAAATTAAATTCTTTGCTTAGAACGTTTACTTCTCCTTTAACTATTAATCCTTTTGGTGCTTCCGAAATTCTTCCTTCGGCGTATGGTATGGCATACGACTCATCTATCCAATGTGTATATTCTGTTTTTGTATTGTTCTTCTCTGTGCTATGCACTACTTTTATGCATTTATGACCGTTTATATTTATAGGCCTTCTGCTTATTATTTCAACGTTGGTTGGAATAGTCTTGAGTGGATTTGTTTTCTCTATACGCTTTCCGGGTAATTTTGAATATGATATTTGTTTTTCGTGGTTGTATAAGATTTGGGTTTCTCCTATAGTACTATTGTAGGATTCTATCATGATGTTTCCATTTTTGCAGTATTTTTTGTACGAAAATTTTTTGCTCAAAGGGAGACCTCCAAGATAGATTGTATATTCGTATTCTACTATGCCTTCAAACCACGGTTTGCTGTCGGTTTTCGTGTTTTCTGGTGTAGGCAAATTGTCGCCTATATGGTTATTGTTCATATTATTTGGTGTTTTTAGTTGGTTATTTGGTATGTTTAATTTGGTTGCAAATATACGATTTTTTTTAATATCGTAAATCGTTGATATAAGTAAAGCCCCGCAATGGCGAGGCTTTATATGTTGCTTATTGTTTGAACTCTGAATCAGATATTTCTTTTTTAGAGATGGATTTCAATTCTCGTGTGTATGAAATATCTAATTTAGATTTATTAGCTGATATTGTAGATTTTACTACTAAGCCCTTGGGTACTTCCTTTATTTGACCTTCTTTGTATGTAATGGAATACGATTCGTCTACCCATTCTGTGTATGTTTTTTCAGTGCCTTCGTCGTCTTTGATAGTAACTACTTTTATGCACTTATATCCATTCAATTCGGTAATATTTCTATCTATTTCTATAACCTTTATTGGTTTCATGTTAGATATTTTTACGCTTTTTTCTTTGGATTGTTCAGAATAGATAGTTTGCTTTTTATTGTCAAATATAATTATGTACTCACCAGTGTATTCGTTGTATATTCTTGTTCTAACGTTCCCATCTTTGTAGTATTCGTTATATTCAAACTCAATTTTGTCTACAGGTACATCTTTGACAGATATTTGGAACTTATATTTAGCTTCGCCTTCAAACCATTTCTGTGCATTACAAAGATTTATAGTAATCAATGTAATTGTAATTAATAAGATTATTTTTTTCATATTGTAACTATAAAATAATGTCGATTAAACCACAAAAGAATATACATAAACCTAAACGTATGTCATCGTCTTGATATTTTTTTCCACATTTTTCTTGACAATCAATTTCTAGTGCAACAATAACAGTATCATCTAGTTCATTAACGGTAGTGCTGAGTTCACCGTTAGTTTGTAATGTCTTAGTGTATATGTTGCTAAGGATATTATCTAGACATTCTGAACAAGGTTCATTTGTTTCATTATCTAATTCAGGATTTTCTGTAACGTATATATTGCATGCAGTATTTACAAGAGTTGCGTAATTTTCAATTTCTTCTTCTGTAATTCCTGTTAAATTCATAAAAGCTTCGATGTCTTCAGATTCACAAACTGTTCTGAATAATTCAGGATTTTCAGCGTAGGCAGCATCAATTTGTTCGCAAATGTCAACCATAGCATCTTTTGCTAGTTCGTAGATGTTGGCATTGGCACTTTTTTCAGTCACTACTTCAGTGCGTGAATCATTTGCAGGTTCGGTATTGTCTTTGTCGCAACCAACGAAAGTTATACCACACATTAAGAATAATCCTATAGCAGATAGAGCTGCTAGTTTTTTGTTTGTTTTCTTCATTTGTTTTGCTATTTAATTATTAATTGTTTTTCTACAGCAAAATGCTTGCTGTTTTCGGCTGCAAAATTACTATGTTTTTTCGGTTGGAGGACTACACTTTAGTGTAGTTTTTGCCCAAATGTACTGATACTACACTAAAGTGTAGCTGATTATTTGTATCTTTGTGCTAAAAAATAATATATGAAAAACTATGAAACTATTAGAAAATCAACAGAAAAGTGAATTGAAACCCCAGTGCGAACAATACATAAAGATGGCTCAGGCTATAAGCAAAGGTGCCGATAGTCTTGTGTATGTGTTCAGCTTAAAATATAAAGTGTTTCTCTATTTTTCTAAGTATCAGTTGTTGGAAAACGTGGTGGATACTGCCGAGGTGTATCGGCGTGGTTTGGATTATCTTATCACTTTGGTGGAGGATGGTGAGCGTAATGCTTTGGAAGATGCTTTTTCCCGAATGTGGAAAGATTATAGGTGTGTGCCAGAAAAATACAGGGCGGACTATCTTATTTTCCTCAATCAGTTTATCGTAAAAGGCAAAAAGAAATATATGTTGTTCAATAGACTGTCGGTGTTGTCGCATTCGGAGGAAGGGTTGCCGGATTTGCTTTTGGGTACTGCAAAGGTGGGTAAGGACTCCTATACTGCCTCAATAATGGCAGGAGTGCCAGGCTCAGAATATTTTATAAACTATTCCTCGCAAGTGGAAAGCTCTGAAGAATTGGCCTTTGTGGAACTTACGGATAACGAAAGAACCATGTTGGGCTTTGCCGAATGTGGCTATTCAGTGTCGGAGATAGCCTCTATGATGTCTAGAACCGAGGATACGGTGAAGTTCTATCGTCGGCAGATATTCAAAAAGTTGGAGGTCGATACTATAGCTGAAGCGGTGTCCTACGCAGCCAAAAACTATGTGGCTTTGGGCGAGAGACATTTGTATATAAAACTGAAAAGGTGTGCATCGGAGAACAAAGATGAGAATGTTTCTCTTTCGTTTTCCTCTAAATCGATACCAGAAGGTTTAGACCCATTTACTAAAAGTATATTGCATTTGATAAGGAGTATGAAAGATAATTCTTGCGATGAATGGTAGAACCGATGGGGGAAGTATGATGTTAAAAGAAATCTGCAATAGTTAAATGGAATATCTGTCTATGGCACTTAGAAGGTGAAAACCCCATGGTTTTATCGCCTAAGTACGGCGTTTGCATCGCGTAGTAGTTATGTTTACATCACGATGAAACCCGGGTTTCATCGTGATAGTGGTATACCTTCGTCCCGATAGTACCCGGGTTTCGTCATCTGAAGCCCTAGAATGTTATTTTGATAAAAAATGCTATGTGTGATTATCAGTCGTTTACGCCGATAACTCTCCGTAGCTTCGATATTTGCCTGTCGGCGTAAAATTATGGGGAAATAAGCGATTCTCTGTGTTAAATGCAGTGGTGTTAATATATTGAATATTTAGCATTGTTGTTAAATGCAGTGTGGTGTTGTTTTGTTTCTGCCGCAGAAGGCAAAAGGGAGCCGGCAGGGCATGGAAAACAACAGTGGGAGATAAAGGGGAGGCAGTAGGCTTTTTTGCCGGAGTAAGAGGTGGTAATGCCTAGGGCATGGAAAGCCATTGTTTATTAGCTAAGTAGTGATGACAGCGAACTGAAAAGGGGAAAGAAAAAGATGAGAAAACTATATATTTTGGGCAGTTTGGCCTGAAATATTTTTTTATCCCAATAAAATTTAGTAACTTTGCACGGAATTTTGTTGAAAGAAAGATGAGAAATGGGCAAATTTTAAATGCTCATTGTAAACGATATACATATATTAAATGAAGAACGCTGTACTAATAATATATACCGGAGGCACTATAGGAATGGTGCAAGATGAAAATGGAACGTTGCATCCTTTTGCATTGGATAGGATATACGATGTTTTACCACTGCTAAAGAAGGCTTCGTATCAGATAGACTCTTATCAGCTAGACCCCATAATAGATTCCTCCAACATGAATCCTAGTGTGTGGCAAAACATTGCCTCAGTCATCGAAAAAGAGTATGACAACTACGATGGTTTTTTGGTTTTGCACGGCACCGACACAATGGCCTATACCGCTTCGGCACTTAGCTTTGCATTCGAAAACTTGAGCAAGCCTATTGTGCTTACTGGTTCTCAGTTGCCGTTGGGTATGTTGCGTTCGGATGGTAGAGAGAACATTATATGTGCGTTGGAGATTGCTTCGGCTCGTAAAATGCTTATTCCAGAAGTGTGTATTTTCTTCGAAAACAAGCTGTATCGTGGCAACCGTAGTACCAAGGTGAGTGCTCAGAACTTCAATGCTTTCACCTCGTTCAACTACCCATCGCTAGCTGTTGCAGGAATAGATATTTACTACAAAAACGACCTTATAGCTCCGCTACCTAATGCACCTATGAAGGTGTATAAGCACTTCGACGAAAACATTGCGGTGCTTCATCTATTCCCGGGCATAACCCAAAGAGTGGTGAACTCGGTGCTTTCTATAGAAGGACTTAAGGCTGTGATAATAACCACCTACGGCAGCGGCAACGCTCCTACTGAGGATTGGTTTTTGGAAGAGCTTGAAAACGTGGTGAAGAAGGGCGTGATAGTATACGACGTAACTCAGTGTAAGTCGGGTTCGGTGAACATTGGTCGCTATGCCACTAGCTCGGACATGGGACGCATAGGCGTGGTGAGCGGCTACGACATAACGATAGAAGCGGCTGTAACCAAGCTGATGTTTTTGTTAGGAAACTATTCCGACAGAAACGAGATAACTGATTTGCTAACACAATCCCTACGTGGAGAAATAACATTGTAGTTTGCTATGTCTGATTTGGAAATACTTACAAGCCAATCTTCGAAGCAAAATGTGCTTATAGTGGGCGATGTGATGATAGATTCCTACGCATGGGGATCGGTGGACCGAATATCGCCAGAGGCTCCAGTGCCTATTGTGGCTGTTAATCGTAGGGAAGATAGATTGGGAGGTGCTGCTAATGTGGCTCTTAACTTGCAAGCCTTAGGGGCCAGACCTATAATGTGTACCGTGCTTGGCAACGACGATAAAGCCAAGGACTTTATGGCTCTTATGCAAGAAAAACAGATGTCTACCGAGGGTATAATATGCTCCGACGATAGAGTGACGACGGTGAAATTCCGCATCTTGGGCAACAATGTTCAGCTTTTGAGGGTCGACGAGGAGACTACGAAGCCCCTACAGCCCAAAGACGAGGACGCTCTTGTGCTGAAAGTGAAACAGATATTGGACAGCAACGATGTGAATGCTATTATTTTTCAAGATTATGACAAGGGCAACATTACGCCACGAATAATTAAAGAAATAACTGCCGAAGCACGCAAAAGAAATATTCCTACCACTGTGGATCCCAAGCGAAGAAACTTCGACGAGTTTTGCAATGTGACCTTGTTCAAGCCTAATTTGAAGGAGCTTGGCGATGGCTTGGGAATGGATGTAAAGGATGCCGACGAGGCTGTTTTGAAGAAAGCTGCCGATGTGTTGCACGAAAGGCAGAATATAGATATAGTGTTTATAACCCTATCGGAACGAGGTGCTTTTTTGTGCGACTATAGGGGGAAAGAGCCTAGGACCATCCTAGTGCCGGCTCATCTGCGTAGCATTTCCGATGTGTCTGGTGCTGGCGACACGGTGATAAGTGTGGCTACGCTGTGTCTAAGCTTGGGATTGGATGCCGAAAGCATAATTAGTTTTTCCAATTTGGCAGGCGGCATAGTGTGCGAGAGTGTAGGTGTGGTGCCTATAGGAAAAGAGCGTTTTTATAAAGAACTGGAAAGTATAAATAAAACCTAATATATATTTATGGGACAAGAATTACAAAAAGAATCGGGACGTATAGCTGCAATGTTCGATGGCATAGCCAAAAACTATGATAGGATGAACCACATGATGTCTTTCAACATGGACAAAAGATGGCGAAAGTATTTGGTTAAGCGTTTCCCTACACAAAGCAGTTGTAATGTTCTGGATGTGGCAACGGGTACCGGCGATTTGGCTATAGCCATGGCCAAACACTCTAGTCATATTAAGGTGAGGGGGATAGACATTTCCGACGAAATGCTTCGCACCGCAAGAAAGAAAGTTGACAAACTGAGGCTAAACGATCAGATAGTATTTTATAAAGAGAATGTAGAAAGTTTGTCTTTTGAAGATGGAACTTTCGACTACTGCACAATGGCATTCGGTATAAGAAATTTCCAAAATCCGGGCAAAGCACTTGCCGAAGTGTATCGCGTGTTGAAACCCGGCGGAAGAGTGTATATATTAGAGTTATATAAGAAACCATCGTCCAAGATTATACGATTTTTCTATAAGCTATATTCCAAAGTGTGGATACCGCTGTTGGGCACAATGCTAGCACGCAACAAAGCAGCCTACACCTATCTGCCCGAATCCGTAAGCGAGTTTATGAATAGAAAAGAGTTTAAGAAAGTGATGAAGCAAGCTGGCTTTATGGCTATTCATCATAAAAAACTAACCAACGGGATAGCAATATTCTACGAAGGTGTAAAGATATAAAGGCAGGGACTGAAACTTGCAAAAAAATACGAGTATAAATATTAATTACACACACATATATATAATAGAAATGAATACGTTAATAAAAACAGCATTACTTATGACAGCAATGGCAGCTAATACGCTTTTTGCACAGAAAGATAACCCATTATTGAAGGAATGGAACACACCATACCAAACACCACCTTTTGCCGAAATAAAGACTGAACATTATATGCCGGCTGTAAAACAGGCAATGAAGGAAGCTGAAAAGAACATAAAAGCTATAGCATCGTCCAAGAAAAAGCCTACCTTTGAAAACACTATAGTGGCATTGGAAAAGGCTTCGGCATTGTTGGACAAGGTGACTTCCGTAATGTACAATATGAATGAAAGCAACACCAACCCCGAGTTGCAAAAGTTGTTATTGGAAGTGTCGCCAAAGATTACTACATTCTCCAACAGTATATTCATGAACGAAAAACTGTTTGAAAGAGTGAAAGCTGTGTATACAGGCGAAGAAATGGCTAAGCTAAACGGCGAACAAAAGATGTTGGTAGAAAAAACTTATATGAACTTTCTTAGCACCGGTGCCACATTGGACGAAGATGGTAAGAAGAAATATAAAGCCAACGCCGAAGAGCTTTCAAAGTTGTCTCAACGCTTCAAACAAAATGTTTTGGCCGACAATAACAATTATTTCATGCACATAAAGGACAAGAGCGAACTTAGCGGATTGCCAGAAAATGTGATAAATAGTGCTGCCGACGAAGCCAAGAAAAGAAACTTGGAAGGTTGGGTGTTTACATTGGATTATCCTAGCTACGGACCTTTTATGCAATATGCCGATAATCGTGAAAGAAGACGCGAGCTTTGGGAAGCCTATAACTCCAAAGGAAACAGAAACAACGAAAACAATAATAACGAGATTATTCGCAATATCTCCAACCTACGTTTGGAACAAGCAAACATCTTGGGCTACAAAACCTACGCCGACTATGTGCTAAGCAGAAGAATGGCTGAAACCAAAGAAAATGTAGAAGTTTTCTTGTCGGATTTGCTAAAGAGTGCTATGCCTGTAGCCAAAGCCGATGTTGCCAAGGTACAAGAATATGCTAAAAAACAAGGTGCCGACTTTGAACTTCAACGTTGGGACTACTCTTACTATTCGGAAAAATTGAAAGAAGCTGAATACTCTTTCAGCGGAGAAATGTTGCGTCCTTACTTCCAATTGGACAAGGTGCGTGATGGTATCTTTGGCTTGTTTGGAATGCTTTATGGTTTAGAATTTAAAGAAAATGCCGACATACAAGTTTATCATCCTGATGTAAAAGTTTACGAAGTGTCCGACGGTGGTCGCTTTATGGGTGTTCTTTATTTGGATATGTATCCACGTGCTTCTAAAAGAGGCGGTGCTTGGAAAACATCTTTCCGCGGACAATACAAAGAGAATGGCAAAGACATTCGTCCGTTGATTCAAGTGGTATGTAACTTCTCTAAACCTGTAGGCGACACTCCTGCGTTGCTTTCTTTTGACGAAGTGGAAACTTTCCTACATGAAATGGGTCATGCTATCCACGGTATGCTTTCGGATGTTACTTACGAAAGTATATCAGGTACTGCTACCTACAGAGACTTTGTAGAGCTTCCATCTCAAATAATGGAAAACTGGGCTACCGAACCGGAATTCTTGAAACTTTTTGCTACTCACTACCAAACCAACGAACCGTTGCCTGCTGAATACATCGAAAAGCTAAAACAAAGCGAAAACTTCAACTCCGGATACTACTGCGTGCGTCAGTTGAGCTTAGGTCTTACCGATATGGCTTATCACACAATAACAGCACCTCTTGCAGCTACTGCCGAAGAAGTAGAACGCAAAGCTATGGCTCCTACTGAGCTAATGCCTGAAGTGGATGGTACTGTTACTAGCACATCATTCTCGCACATCTTTGCAGGTGGTTATGCTGTTGGATACTATGGCTACAAATGGGCCGAAGTGTTGGATGCCGACGCTTTCTCTGTTTTCAAAAAGAATGGTATCTTCGACAAAGCTACAGCCAAGAAGTTTAGAACTGAAATACTTTCCAGAGGTGGAACAGAACATCCTGCTGTTATGTTCAAAAACTTTATGGGTAGAGAACCTAATAATGAAGCTCTACTTATTAGAAGCGGATTTATCAAAACTATTGAAAGATAGTTGTTGTAGAACTTTGTTCGTATAAAAGAATCCTCGTCGTTGAGCATTCAATGAATGCTAGGTTCTGAACTCGGGACAAGAGTGAGAGGCATAGAGTTTCTCCATCTTGTCCCGATATTTTATGGCAACTTCTAAAAATTGTTTTGCAAGTGATTTACGGAATTTTCTTGAGAAGATTTCTATTTTCTTTTGACCCATCATAGCGGGCTATGCGAACCCAAAAGAAATAGAAAGATTCCAAGAAAAAACGTAAACGTTGCGATTAAGCGAGTAAAGAGCAATGCCCCAGCATTAGCTCTTTCGAGCGATAGCAACATCGACGAAGTCAACCACGCAAAAGTTTCAAAGAACAGTCTTTTGTTTGTCCGAAACGTGGAATTTTTAGAAGTTGCCTATAATTAAAGAGTGGAAATTGTCATTTTTTTTGATATGATATGTTGCTTAAAACCATATCGAAGAAAAAAGGGCGAAAGGAATATACTTGAGGAATAGGAGTTTATAGAGGAATAAAAAAAATGTTTGATTATTGGCAAAAAAAACGTATCTTTGCAAGCAATTTGGGTAATTATGCAATTTAGAAATATAATAGGACAAAGACCACTGATAAATCGGCTGACATCTATAATAGATTCAGGAAGGATTAGCCATGCACAGCTTTTTTTAGGGAAAAATGGTTGTGGCAGTATGGCGTTGGCGTTAGCATACGCTCAGTATTTGAACTGTGAGAATAGGATACATTATGATAATGTGGACGAGGCAGTGGAGTTGCGGTCCGATTCTTGCGGTAAGTGTCCTTCGTGCTTAAAGTATCAGCATTTGTCTCATAGCGATTTGCATTTTATCTTTCCAAATACTACAACGAAAAAGGTGGAGAAAGAACCGTCGTCGAAAGATTTTTTGGCGGACTTTGTTGCCTTTATGAAAGAG
>JAFZEK010000049.1 GCA_017560705.1 Bacteroidales bacterium
CTGTCATCGGTGTTGTTTCAGCATTTTGTACATTCGATGCCATCTCTACTGAAGATGCCAAGCTACCAAATGTTCTTTGTTCGAACTGCAAAGACGACACTTGGGCATTTGATATTGCGTACAATGCTATTCCTGTTATAAGTAACAATACTTTTTTCATATATCTAAACGATTTTATTTATTTATACTTACAATCCTTTCTTACAAGCAGCAGAGAAAAAACGAATTAGTGTCAGATTACATGCCTACTTCTTATCCCTGTGCGAAGAAACAATCTACCACTCTATTTTCTTCAAATTTTCATCTATAATTAATTCGGCCTCTGTAGCGGCTTGAACTTGCTCTACTGTAAACTCAGGATTTATTTCTTTCAAAACTATACCTTTTGGAGTTATTTCCATTACTCCCATTTCGGTTATAATCATATTCACCTGACCTTTAGCAGTAAGTGGCAACGTACATTTTTTCAATATCTTTGGACTACCCTTAGCAGTGTGTTCCATAGCCAAGATTACTTTTCTAGCTCCTACTAGTAAATCCATAGCACCACCCATGCCAGGAGTTTTTTTACCAGGAATCATCCAGTTGGCCAAGTCGCCTTGTTCATCAACTTGCATTGCTCCTAGTATACTTACGTCCACATGTCCACCTCTAATAATGCTGAACGACATAGCACTGTCAAAAGATGATGCACCTTCGGCTGTAGTTATGTAACCACCACCAGCATTTACATACCATGGGTTTTCTTTTCCTTCTTCGGGTGTTGGTCCCATACCTATCAAACCATTTTCCGATTGTAGAACTACATTCACTCCTTTTGGCAAAAAGTTTGGTATAGCTGTTGGCAAACCGATTCCTAAATTAACTACATCACCATCTTTCAATTCCATTGCAGCTCTGCGTGCAATAAAATTTCTTATTTCATTCTTATCCATTGCTATTCTTTTTTATATTATATCGTCTTTCTTTCTAAAGAAAAAAAACTATCCATTTATTCTTTTATCCAATTCTTGAACTACGAAAGATGCCACATTGTCGGCGTATGTATTCATACCAAAACCTGCATCATAGCCCAATTCCTTTGCCAATTCGTGGCTTATTCTTGGACCGCCGCACACTAGTATGATTTTATCTCTCAATCCTTCAGCTTCCAACATTTCCACTAGCTCTGTAAGGTTTTGAATATGAACATCCTTTTGTGTTACTGTTTGGCTCACCAAAAGAGCATCGGCCTTCATTTCTATAGCTTTAGCTATGAACTCTTCGTTTGGCACTTGGCTACCCATGTTCAAAGCTTCTATCATTTCATATCTTTCCAAACCATAGTGACCTGCATATCCTTTCATATTCATAATAGCATCAATACCTACTGTATGTGCATCAGTACCAGTACTTGCTCCTACTATAACCACCTTTCTTCCTATATGCTCTTTTATGTATTCATCAGTTTCGTGCATATCCATAACCGAAGATTCCACTTTTGGCACATGTATGGATGTATAATCTACAGTATGAGTACAGCTTCCATAGCAGTTAAAGAATGTAAACCCTTCTGTCAACTCTTTAGAATAAACAACCAATGGATTTTCAAACCCCATTTTTTTCATCATTTGCTTAGCAGCTTCCACTGCTTCATCGCCGTTTGGAACTGGCAATGTAAAGCTCACTTGGGTTTTACCATCGTTCATTGTGTCACCATAAGGTTTTATTTTTTTCAAATCCAAAGTCTTGTCAAAATCTTTTGACTCCATTGAATACAATCCTTCACTCATCGTATATTTCGTTTTTTATTATTAGTATTATTCTATATTATCTTGCTTTTTTATGCTCAACAAAACTCACCTTTAGCCTCTTTTATCAAATTTCTACACCTTTTGGAACACATACAATTAACCCAAAACACTATGTATCAAAACACTAAACGTCTGTTTGTCAAAACATATATTCAACAAAGATAATATTTTTATTGAAAAGAAACAAACTCTGCGAAAAAAAATACTTTTCTGCTTCTCTATCGTAAGGCAATACCGCCACAAAAGAAAGAACAGTCAACTTAGCAAATTTCCACATTTTGCCTACAATGGATAGGCTCTCCACCCAAAAAACATTTTGGATAATGTATACTTTGATACTTTGCTATAGACAACTTCTCAAAATTGCTTTGCAAGTGATTTGCGGAATACTGAGATGTTGCTATCGCTCGAAAGAGCTAATGCTTAGGCATTGCTCTTTACTCGCTTAATCGCAACGTTTTTGAGAAGATTTCTACTTTCTTTTGACCCATCATAGCGGGCTATGCACCCCCAAAAGAAATAGAAAGATTCCAAGAAAAAACGCAAAGCACGCA
>JAFZEK010000050.1 GCA_017560705.1 Bacteroidales bacterium
AAAGAAATTACCCGAGTAGGTTTCCTGAGCATCTATCTCCTTATATATCTTATAGGCATTATCATTGCTACCAATAAGCAGAGTGTTAAACCCTATCTTACGAGCATGCACCCTATGCACGGTGCGAGAGGTGATTATAAGCCTACACACATAGGTGAGCGAAAAGTGCAACAAAAAAAGTACTATAAAAGAAAAATAGTAATACCTATAAGAGTCAATATTATCATCGAGCAAAAGAGCAAAGAATATTACAACAATACCAAATATGCTAGCCACGAGAGTGCTTTGCAACTCTTTGAGTCGAGATTTTCTAAACACATCCCTATATGTTCCTTGCATAATATAGAAAGCAACCCACAAAATAGGAAGTATAATAATGCCACGCCAAAGGTTGGCATCCTGAAACACTGCGTTCACATCGTCGAACGAGCTGTGTTCTATGCTAAACTTTCGGTAGAGGAAAAGCCCCGTCCATGCTACAAGAGCCGACAAGTAGTCGCACAAAACATATTTGAATATCTGCAATTTCTTATTCATCATTATATCTAAACTATTGAATAGCATCCACAAATGCCCACTAGTAAGAAGTAAGCTTAATGTTGTCTATATACGTTTTAGCTTCAATGCCATCCGGATTGCTTACTCGAAAAGCAATCTTAAAGATGTCGTAGTAGTTGAACACCGTGCTCCACAACCTTCCCAGCTGTATGTAAATCTTTTCCCAGCCGTCGTTGGGGTATAGATATATAGAATAGTATGTCTCTTCTATTCCTGCCGATGTTTGCTTGCTCTTCATTCCCACTTCCAAAGGCACGTTGGTCCAATAGTCTAGTTCTAGAATAAGAGCATCATTATTGTACACTACACAGCTGTCGCGCGAAGTGAACTCCAACGACTCTTGTTCTGGACTCATATATATTGCAGCACTAGCATTGTCGCTTCTTACACTATCCTTGTCGGTCATTAGTCTTACAATAGTATCTGGCGAAAAAGGATTGGTAACAAAGCGTTCGCAGTATTCCGTCCAAGCGAAATTCACATAATTAGTGTAGGTTACCGACTGTGTATCTATCACTATTACAGAATCCGGCACAAGGTTTACATTCTTTATTATAGCGTCGGTATAAAAAGGATAGGCACTGCGTGTGGCACTGATACCATTCAGCTTAATGGCAGGCTTAAGCACTATGTCGCATTTGCCTTCTTTCAATATCGGCACACGACAAGGCAACTCAAACACCCCTATAAGTGCATTTTCTGTTGGAGTTTTCACTGTTATCTCCACCGCATTAATATCTGATGTAAAACATCCTTCATATCTTGACACTGAGCTAGACGGCGAATCCACCACTTTAAATGCTGTTACTTCTACAAACGATGGCACCGAGGCAGAATCATCGGTACAAGCCGGCATAAGCAATGTGCCTAATGCCGCAAACAATCCTAATATTAATATTCTCGTAGTTTTCATACTCCTAGAAACGCTTTCTTGTTGCTTTTATTGTAAATCTTCATACAATATTGGCAAATCTTCCATTTTTACACCCTCAAAAATACTGCCCCGACAAGGGAAAAACTACATCGAGGATGAAAATTTTACTACATCACGAGGGAGACAGAACTACATCACGAGGGATTTTTTACTACATCGGAGATAGGGAAAAAGGTCATTGATTGCAACGCCCTACGGCTGCAACGCGGCAAGACGTGTCGCCGGTGCCTCTCTACATTGCCGCGTTTTGCA
>JAFZEK010000008.1 GCA_017560705.1 Bacteroidales bacterium
CCTGTGTAAATACCTGATATATAGCTGAAGCAATATTTTTTTTAAAGAAAAGGAACTTATATCGCTAAAACTTTGTACTTTTGTAAATTATTTTGAACACTAAATTTGAGATATATTTTGCTATGGCTAAAATAATAAAGATAAAAAAAGGACTCAATATTAAATTAAAAGGAGCTGCCGACAGAATTGTTGTGAACAGCCTAAATACGATTTCGGAATTTGCTGTAAAGCCAACGGATTATATAGGATTACGTCCCAAAATGTTGGTATCCGAAGGTGATGTTGTAAAAGCAGGAACACCATTGTTCTACAACAAAAACAATGAATCTGTTATCTTTACTGCTCCAGTAAGCGGAACAGTGAAGGCTATTCGCCGCGGCGAAAAGAGAGTAATACAAGAAGTGGTGATAGAAAACAATGGCGAATTTTTGTATGAAAACTTTGAATCTGCCAATCCTCTTCAATTAGGTAAGCAAGATATTATTGATAAGATGGTGAAGAGTGGTGTATGGACATTGCTACGTCAACGCCCATTTGCTACCGTAGCTGACCCTGCTACCGAACCTAAAGCAATATTTATTTCAGGTTTTGATACAGCACCATTGGCTCCAGATTATGATTTAGTGGTAAGAGGTAGAGGCGAAGCTTTCCAAACTGGTTTGGACGCTTTGTCGAAGTTGGCTAAAGTTCACTTGAGCTTGAACCCTAACTTTAACTACATCGATGAGTTCAAAAACGCTAAAAATGTAACTATCCACCAATTCGAAGGTAAACACCCTGCCGGTAATGTTGGTGTACAAATAAACCATATAGACCCAATAAACAAAGGCGACATAGTGTGGGTTGTTAATCCTCAAGATGTAATAACAATAGGTACTTTATTCAAAGAAGGCGTTTATCGTCCTGAAAAACTTGTAGCATTGTGTGGCTCTTCGGTAGGCAAACCTCAATACTATCGCACTTACGCTGGTGCTTGCATCAAATCTCTTATAGAAACACAAGTGAGAGAAGAAAACGTAAGATACATATCGGGCAACGTGCTTACTGGTACTAAGATAGAAAAAGATGGTTTCTTGGGTGCTTATGACAACCAATTTACCGTGATACCTGAAGGTGATAAATATGAATTTATGGGATGGTTGGCTCCGGGATTGTCTAAGTTTAGCTTCTCACACACTTTCCTTTCCGGCTTCGCTAACTGCTTTGGTTCGTCAAAAGAATATGTGATAGACACTAACATGCACGGCGAAAAAAGAGCTTACGTGGTAACTGGCGAATACGAAAAAGTGATGCCTATGAACATATATCCTATGCAACTTATAAAAGCATGTGTGATTGGCGACATCGATGAAATGGAAGCTCTAGGTATTTACGAAGTGGAACCTGAAGATTTCGCTCTTTGCGAATTTATAGATACTTCTAAGACTGAAATCCAAACTATAATCCGCGACGGATTGGAAACTATCCGCAAGGAAATGTGCTAACAAATGCGATTAAAAGATTAAAGGCAACTTCTAAAAATTCCACGTTTCGGATAAACCAAAGAATGTTCGTTGAAACTTTTGCGTGGTTTACGTTTTTTTTTTGAAGTCGCCTAAAAAGTGTAAGAGGGTTTTCCTCATGATTAAGGTTTAGTTGATAAATGATTTTTATAGCCAAATATGTATTTATTTGGCTATATTTTTATTCTTGTGTTTAGAAATGAAAAGAGTAATACAGATATTTTTTACAGTGCTTATAGCTGTAGCCTTGGTGTGCATAGCTTCTGTAGACGTGTCGGATCCTGCAGAGAAAGTTCAACAAGAGCCTACGGCAGTGGTGGATGTGGCTAATGATCATGCTGATTGTAGCTCGTGTGATAAGCCTTGCGATAAGAAGCTTGCCACTGCTGAAACAGAAAAGGCTGAGGCTAATGCTGTGGATACCCGGGTTTCGACTTCGGAAAAGGTGGGTGTAGAATCCTCCGAACCAGGGGATGAATTTAAAGACATTGCTTCTTCGTCCGACGAATTTGAATATGTAACTTCTGATGATAGCGAATTTGAAGATATGAACAACCCCGGTAGCGAGTTCGAAGACGTGGCAGAAGAATCTGCAGAGTTCGAAACAGTGACTACCACAGCCAATGAAACTATAGAAGAAGAAAAACCGCTGATAAATAAATCGAACAAACGCTTGCTTGTAGTGGTGTTTAGCTTGTTCCTTGCCACTGCTTTGGCCGGAATATTTGTAAACTATGCCCAATTGAGAAAGAGCCGATACTTGTTTTTGTTGGTGTCTTTGGCTATAGTGGGCTTTGGTTTTGGTGGCAGTTGTCCGTGTATGCTTAAGAGTTTCGACAATACTTTCTTGCTCATAATGGGTAGGAATGTGCCATGGGCATCGGTGGTATTCTTCATCGGGCTAATACCACTCACCTACGTTTTCGGCAAGGTGTGGTGTGGATGGATATGCCATTTTGGAGCTTTGCAAGAGTTTATCCACAAAAAAACACCATGGAATATATTGCAAACCTACCAATCGCAAAAGGTGTTATCCTACATAAGAATGGTGGTATTCGTAGTGTGGGTGTTGTGGTTGATTATAGCACAGTCGTCATACATCTGCCGATACGATCCCTTTGTGAAGATATTTAGCATGAGAATAAGTGGTGCTGTGGGTTATGTTTTAGTAGCGTTGTTGGTGTTGCTTTCGCTGTTTATAAATCGCCCATTCTGTCGCACTATATGCCCGGTAGGGTTTATGCTAGGCTTAGTGGCACGTTTGCCCTACGCCGAAAAGCTTACAGCGAAAAGTTTGTGTATAGGTTGCGGTAAGTGTATGCGTAAGTGCGACAAAGGATGCATATCGGGTAAGCAAGGCGAACAGCATAAAATAAACCACGACGGATGTATACATTGCGGTGAGTGCATGGACGAATGTCCAAGAAAAGGCATAAACGATGACTGCGAAAAAGCCTAGATAAAAACGGGCAACACTTGTGTATTTTTTTCCGTAGTTCTCCTATATGGCAACATGTAAAGCAATTATAATTGTATTGGCTAAGGAAGGTGGCAGAGGCAGCCTTTGCCACCATATATAAAGAAAGAATTTTATGCGAAAACAAAGGCAAAGAATGTGGATTTTTTGGCAATAAAATGGTAAATAATACTAACAAAAATGCACTCCAAAGCATGGAAAACTAAAAATAAATATTAGACCTTAGGCAAGATATAATATGCTGATAATACATACTGTAGGGAGAGTAATAGCAAGATAAAAGCAATCGTAAAACAAGAACAAGCTCATTTATATTTGCTCTATCGAAAAAAATATTGTACCTTTGCAACTTAATTAAAAGTAATAATAAACGCTTTAAAAAGCTATATTTCAACAAAAAAATACAAACTAAATGAATAGTTTACGACATTTTATTGATAAAATAAAACCGAATTTCGAGAAAGGTGGAAAGTTTGAAAAACTAGGTTCCACGTTCGGGGCGTTTGAAACATTTGCTTTTGTTCCGAATGAAGTAACAAAAAAAGGATCTCATATCCGTGATGCTGTGGATATGAAACGTACAATTATTGTGGTGGTATTGGCATTAATACCCGCATTATTGTTTGGTATGTGGAATGTTGGGTATCAACATTCATTATCAGTAGGAGACACATCTCCTATATGTGAAACCATCTGGCAAAACTTTTGGTATGGTTTTATTCGTGTGTTGCCTATCATAGTAGTGACATACGTAGTAGGTTTGGCTATCGAATTTACTTACGCACAAATTCGTGGTCATGCCGTTAATGAAGGTTTCTTGGCAACTGGTTTGCTTATACCATTGATAGTGCCGGTAACTATTCCTTTGTGGCAAGTAGCTTTAGCAACAGCTTTTGCCGTAATCATTGGAAAAGAAGTATTTGGAGGTACAGGTATGAACTTTATGAACCCAGCTTTGGTGGCTCGTGCTTTCTTGTTCTTCGCTTATCCTTCATGCATGTCGGGCGATAAAGTTTGGATTAACGATGCAGGTGATGCTATCTCTGGTGCTACTCCTCTAGGCGATGCTATGGTAGGCAACTTCGCTTCCATGCCTTCGGTAATGGATATGTTCTGGGGTATAATACCAGGTTCTATAGGTGAAACATCAATACCTGCTATATTGATAGGTGCTGTATTGTTGTTAGTAACAGGTGTGGCTAGTTGGAGAATTATGTTGTCTATAATGTTAGGTGCTACTGCTGTAGGTCTTCTAATCAATTGCATAGGTGGCAACGGATACATGGAATTACCATTCTACTATCATTTCTTGATGGGTGGTTTTGCTTTCGGTTGTGTGTTTATGGCTACCGACCCTGTAACAGCAGCTCAAACCAACAAAGGAAAATGGATATATGGATTCCTTATAGGTGCTTTCGCAATAATACTTCGCGTGTTCAATCCTGCTTATCCAGAAGGAATGATGCTTGCTATATTGCTTATGAACGTATTCGCTCCACTTATTGACTACTACGTGGTGGATGCTAATATCAGAGCTCGTAAGAAAAGAATCCAAGTAAGTAAATAATTTAATGGTAAAATAAAAACGTAATAACTATCATGAGAGAGTTTTCGAACAGATATATATTTATTTACGCTACAGTGTTGGTAGTAGTAGTGGCTGCCATTCTTTCTACAACAGCAGTACTACTAAAACCTCGTCAGGTAAAGAATCAAGAAACAGAAAAGATACAAAACTTATTGGCTGCTATTAATGTAGAAGCTACATTTGATGAAGCTGAAACTTTGTACAAAAAATACTTTAAAGAAGAGTTGGGAATTAACCAACAAGGTGATGTTGTAGACAACTACAATGTAGCTAGCGGTAGCATGGTGGCTGGTTCTAACCGCCCTTTCAATGTGGATGTGAAAAAACAACAATCGTTGTTGAAAGAAGGTAAACCAGTGTCTTTCCCATTATACGTTTATGAAAAAGACGGACAAAAAGGATATGTAATACCTTTGCAAGGTGCAGGATTGTGGGGCGATATATGGGGCAACATAGCTTTGGCTTCAGACTTCAATACTGTAGTAGGTGTTAATTTTGACCACGCTGGTGAAACTCCGGGTTTGGGTGCCGAAATAACAACAAAAGGTTTCCAAGATCCTTTCATTGGTAAACATATTTACGATGCTAAAGGTAACTTCACTTCTGTTATAGTGAAAAAGAACGC
>JAFZEK010000051.1 GCA_017560705.1 Bacteroidales bacterium
GCTGCCACAGCTGCTAAGATAGCAGCAACCATTACTATTGTAAAATATATTTTTCTCAATTTGTGTTCCATAATAGTTTAAGGATTAAATTGTTTACTAATGAAATGAATTAATTTCTTTTGGATTTAGCCCTTTATACTATTATTTTCTGTTCTTGATCAATATATCCATAAAAGTAATAGAACTGTCTTCCATTGTGTTTACTAGTCCTTCGATTTTGCTAATTAAGTAGTTGTAGCATATTTGTAAAATAAGACCGCATATAAGACCGAATACGGTAGTAATCAACGCTAATTTCATACCACCAGCAACAACTGTTGGAGAAATATCACCAGCTTTTTCAATATCGTCAAATGCTTGTACCATACCTACTACTGTTCCCAAGAATCCGAACATAGGTGCGATAGCGATAAACAAAGCAATCCAAGACAAGTTGCTTTCCAAACGTCCCATTTGTACTCCACCGTAAGATGTGATAGCTTTTTCTACGTTTTCTAAACCTTCGTCGATACGGTCTAAACCTTGATAGAAAATGCTAGCTACTGGACCACGAGTTTCTCTACATACTTCTTTTGCTCCGTTGTAGTCACCTTTTTTTACTTTTTCTTCGATAGCAGCTAAAAGTTTTTCAACGTTAGTTGTAGCTAAGTTTAGATACAATACACGTTCGATAACTAATGCCAAACCAATAAGAAGACATACTAAAATTGGAGTCATCCAACCTGCACCACCTTCAATGTATTTTTGTTTCAATACTTGGTGGAATGTAAGAGGAGCTGCTTCTTCAGCTTCTTCTGTGGTTTCTACCATAGCTTCTTCTTCAGCAACAGCAACTGTTGAGTCGGCTGTAGCAGCAGTTGAATCTGTAACTTGTTCTGTGGCTTCTGCAGCGTCTGTTGGTTCGCCTGCTCTTAAGCCGTTGAAATTGGAAAATGCCAATAATCCAGCTATTGACAATAAAGCAATTACTTTTTTCATGATAATTTAAACTGTTAATTATTAATTAGTTACTTAATATTTCTTGTTGTCTATTAACGTTGCAAATTTAGGCATATATTTTCAACAAAAAAAGTCTTTTTAGTTTTTTTACGCTATTTATTTTTCAAGACTTATCTTAAGAACCTTATTATCACTAAATTATATGATGATAAATTGTTCTCTTTTTTTTAATCGAAAAATTCCGAATATTCGGGGTAAAAATACTCTTTTTTTGCCACTTCTTCGGCGAATAAATAGTAGATAATTTCCGCTTCTGAAGCCACTTCTCCGTTGTCCGAAATGAGTTCGGCTTTGATAGTTGCAAATTGCCTACGCACGTCTGTTATTTTGGCTCTTAGATGCAACGATTCGTTGCTCATAAGCACGGGCTTGTGATATTTTACATTCATCCTAGATGTAACGCCCGACGTGCGTGCTTTGATGTACACTGCCCATGCTGCAATTTCGTCTAAAAGTGTGGATTGTATGCCTCCGTGCAGTATGTTGGGGTAGCCTTGGAATTGTGTTTTGGGCTTCCATTTGGCACATACATAGTCTCCTTCTTCGTAAAACTCCATTTGCAAGCCTTGCTCGTTGGTTGGGCAGCAAGCAAAGCAGTTATATCCTCTCATAGAGGTGAAAGGGTTCTTTATCTTTTTGTACATTGTTCTTTTTTTGTTATCTTTCTTGTTTAGCTGTTTCTTTCAAGTAGTTGGTTCACAAAGTTCTTTAGCGTTTCTTTCTTTGCGGTTTCTACGTTTATTTTTTTTAGGTCAGCAAGGCCTTTTTCAAAGTATGCTTCCACTTCTTTTTCTACCACTTCTTTGATATTTAGTTTCTTGTAAATGTCAAGCACTTCTTTTATCTTTTCAGTGTTGTCCTCCGGTGTGCAGCTGAACCATTTTTTCAGTATATCACGGTCTTCGGCACTTGCTATCTCGGTGGCTTTTAAGAATAAAAAGGTCTTTTTGTTGTCCTTAATATCTGTTCCGATTGGCTTTCCAAATGTTTTTTCATCGCCAAAGGCATCTAATAAGTCGTCTTGAAGTTGGAATGCCATCCCCACATTTATTCCAAAATTGTACAAGCGTTCGCTGTCGCTTTCGGTGCATTTGCCGTATAATGATCCCATTTTCAAGGCTCCGGCAAGCAACACAGCGGTCTTTTTTCTTATCATTGTAAGGTATTCGCCCATACTGATGTCCGACTGTGTTTCGAAATTCATGTCATATTGTTGACCATTACAAACATCGATGGCTGTTTCGGTAAACACGTCTAAAACGCTGTGAATGTTGCTTACAGGTGTTTTTAAAATGTATCTGTAAGCTAGTGCAAACATGGTGTCGCCCGATAGAATGGCTATATTTTCGTTCCAACGTTTGTACACAGTTTCTTTGCCTCTTCGCAGTGCCGATTTGTCCATAATATCATCGTGCAGAAGGGTAAAATTGTGAAACACTTCAACTCCGATGGCTGCATTCATAGCTTCGTCGCAGTTGCCATCAAACAAGTCACATGCCGCAAGCAACAGCACTGGGCGTAGTCTTTTACCTCCAGCTGCCAAAGTGTAGTCTATTGGCTCATAAAGTAGTCTTGGTTCTTCTATAAAATTTTGTTCGGCAAAACTTTGTTTTACTTTTTCTTGCAGTGCTTCTATTGTATACATTATATCTTATATTTTGTGTTGAAATTCATTGCAAATTTACAAAAAAACTTCGACATGGGAAAAAAAACTTCTTTTCTTTTGATTACTAGTGTTAAAGGTGCTTATTTTGTGCTTTAATCTGCTTCCTGTTTTCTCTCTTTTTGTGCTGTTTTTAGGCTGTTTTGGATGGAATGGAAGAATATCGACTAAGCGGAAAGTAAAAAGGATTATTCTCGTAGGAAAATTACCCTTCTAGGATGAAATTTTCCCTCTCTTAGTCGTTGTTTTAGCACTGATGAATGAGATGTTGAAATGTTAAGGAGAAAATGGAAATGTTAAATAGCGGTGTGGGAGTTTGGGGCAAAAGTGGATAAAACTAGGAAATTATCGCCTGAAATTTTTATTTTTATCATCAGGGAGATTTATCTGGGTCGTTATAAAACCCGGGTTTCATCGCGATGACGGTATATTTTCCTCGTGATGAAACCCGGGTTTTATCCAAACGACAGTATATCTCCATTTGGAATGATTTTTACTGAAATAATCTTCTGTTGATTATCAAGTGTTTATCTTGATAACTCTATTTCCTTGGCATATTTTGCTTGCGAAACGTTAATGGTGGAAAATATTCGATTTTTCAAGTTAAATTCATGCTTGTTAATATAATCTAATTTAGTTATTGGATTAACAGTTGGTATGGCCTTTTTTCTCTTTTTCTTAGTAAGTTCTTTATCGTTGCAGTAGCTGATAGTTTCTTTTTTTTGCATAGTTTTGTATGTCAGTAAGTTTTGTTGTCAGGGGCGTGTATGCGGATACCTATTATATTATATAGTATGGAGGCAAAATCTGTTTTTGTCGATTGTTTACCTTTGGTTGTGTGTGGCGTTTTGTGTTGGTATGTATTTTTTTTGAGCCGATTTGGTTGATTGTCTATTGTTTGCACCTGAGTAGTAAATGGCTGATAGTGCTTGCGTTTTGGATTCAGAAGGTTACTTCTTTAAACTTTTGCGTTGTTGGCTTCATCGATGTTGCTATGATCTTTACTCGCTTAATCGCAACATTTACGTTTTTTGCCTAAATCTTTCTATTTCTTTTTGGGGTCGCATAGCCCACTATGATGGGTCAAAAGAAACTAGAAATCTTTCTAGTAAAAAAACGCAA
>JAFZEK010000052.1 GCA_017560705.1 Bacteroidales bacterium
AGATAAATAAACTATTTGATGCTCTTTCGAAACTTCCCAACAAATGGGTGCCGGCAACCGACGAAAACGGAAACCCGGTGGACTGTAGAATGGTATTTGATATACGTTTGGTGGATAAGAAGTTAAAAGGAGAAATAAATGTGTACTAGAACTCTGAGAATTATAGTTGACTCTTCGAGATATAAGTAGTCGACTGCGAGAAAACTGATAATCGACTATTTGGACTATAAACACTCGATTGCTTGGGGTACAAATAGTCGATTGTTTGACTAGTAAATACTCGAGCAGTTGAGTAGTGAATACTCGACTGTGTTTTGGAGACTAATCGAAGGATGTTATAGAATGATTGTAATAAATGTACGGAGTGTAATTTAGACTCAAAAAATGGTGCTACGGTGAGGCTAGGAGCAAGGGAGCAAAAATGGGCAGATTTGGGTTGTAGAAATAGTGCTTTTGGTTTCGTGTTCAGCAGCTTTTTGGAGGGCAAAAACGATGGTGAATAATTTTTTTTGCCAATAAATTTCAACAATTCAAAATTTATACGTACATTTGCAATTCGGTATAAACGAAATACATTGAAGCACGAAGGCCCTATTTTACTGAGTTAAAGATTTGGCTATTAGTAATATGTTGTAGGTTCAATATAGGGTTTGGAGTATTACTTTTTGTCACTTTAAAGGGTGCAAAAATGTGTTTTGTTTGTTCTTAAGAGCAAAAAGAATGGAAACATTATATATACTAGAAATAAAAAAATAATACAAATATGAAGAAGACGATTTTATCATTGTTGTTTGTTCCTCTTCTGTTAGCTGGATGTGGAGGACTTTCAAAAATGGCAAAAAACAGTAGCACTGTGCACTATCAGCCAACTCCTAATCCAATGGAAACAATGGATGGAAAAGTGCAAGTAAAATTTGCAGGTTCTATTCCCGCAAAGTTTTTCGATAAGAATGTGGCTGTATTTATGCAACCTATCTTGGAATGGAAAGGTGGTAGCTTACAACTAAACCCTATCACTTTGAAGGGCGAAAAGGTTGAAGGTGATGGTATTACCATTAACTACGAAAACGGTGGTCGTTTTGTGTATGCTGACGAGGTAGACTTTAAACCAGGAATGGAATTGGCTAAACTTGTTTTGGCTCCAATTGGTTATAACTGTTCTGAAACCGACGACGAATGCGTATACTCGCAAGACCTAGTGCAAAAGTTCAAAACTAAAGTTTTTGATACTGTTATCATTGCCGACGGAGTTTGCAACACTTCGGCTTTGGTGTCTATTATTGGTGCTATTTCTATTGCTCCTACTAATTATGACAAAACTAAGGGTGTGGCTGAAACTGTGGATATTTACTATCCTACTGGAAGTTCCACTGCTGATTGGAACTTTTATGTAAACAAAAAGTTCAACTCTAAAATGAATTACGAAACTTTGAAAGACGTGATTTTGCGTGACGGTATGCCTAAGCAAATAAACGTTACCGGTTGGTCTTCTCCTGAAGGTGAAGAAACTGCCAACGTAGACCTTTCAAAGAAAAGAGCTGAAGATGGTATCATGTTGTCAAACCAATTGTTGGATGACGTTATATCTCAAATGGCTGCTCGTGCTAACATTAAAGAAAGAGATTATCCTTATTACAAACACAAATTGTTGAAAGAAGTTGTTATTACTTCTACAGCTGCCGGTGAAGACTGGACTCACTTTGTAACAATGGTTGAAAACTCTTCTATAGAAGACCGTAATGCTATCATCAACGTTGTTGAAACTCAAAGAAACGTGGTGAAGAGAGAACAAATGATACGCAATATGTCGTTGATTTATCCTGAATTGGAACGCGACATCTTCCCTGATTTGCGTCGTGCTCAAATAGCATTGTACTATCCATTGGCTCGCAAAACTGACCAAGAATTGGCTAAGATAGCTACATTGTATCCTCAAGATCTTACTTTCGAAGAGTTAATGTATGCTGCTTATATCAACCACAATTATACATCAAAATTGAAAATGTATAAATGGGCTACTGAAAACCACAGCAAAGAATGGTCGGCTTGGAGCAACGCTGGTGCTGCTGCTTTCAAATTAGAAAACTTTAGCGAAGCTGAAAGATTCTTGAACGTGGCTAAACAAATGGAACCTAACAATCCTGATGTATTGAACAATCTTGGTTTGTTGGCTTTGGCAAAAGGTGATTTCTCTTTGTCGGAATATTACTTCAACGAAGCTATTAATTTTGGTAGCAGAGAAGCTGAAGATAACTTGCCTATACTTTACTTGAAACACGGTGATTATGAAAAGGCTCTTGACTTGTTGAAAACAAAACAATGTACATACAATTTGGCTTTCGCTCAATTGATGACAGAAAACACTAGTGGTGCTATTCGTACTTTGGACTGCTGCTTGGAGCAAACTCACGAAGTGGCTTACCTAAGAGCTGTTTGCTATGCTCGCTTAGATGATTTAGCTGGCGTGCTAGAAAACTTGAAATATGCTTGCGACGAAGAACCTCTTATCTACAAGCCTAAAGCTGTTCTTGATATAGAATTTAGAAAATATTGGGACAACCCTGATTTCAAGGAAGTAGTAAAGAGATTTGAATAATAAAATGAGTATATAATCTGTTTACATATAAAAGAAATCCGAGAGAAGAAATGCCTTTTATCGGATTTCTTTTTTTATCATTATAGAGCAGCCTGAAAATTGTGGAAAAGGTGCTTGGCTCCGAGGTTGTAGGGATGATAATGATAGTGTAAGCAGAGTTTTAAACACTTGAAAATCTATTATATAAAATAAAATCTAGGAAAAGAATCGTTGTCATTGGATATTTTTTGTATCTTTGCAAGACGAAAAAGAACTTCTTTATGAGTGTTTTTTATCAAGGAGTGTGCTTAATAGCTAAAATATTAATAGCTGAATAAAAGACTTTTAGCTAGATACTAGCGGCCTTGAAAATTAGAATAGAAAAAATAGGTAAAAGTAAACTATATCATATATGAAAACTGATTTAGAAAGCAAGAATAGGACTATTAATTCCTTAAAGACAGCGGTGGCTAAAACTTTGAAATCTAAGGTTAAAGTTTTGGGATTTTTGCTAGTTTTTGTGTTCCCATATAGCTGTAAAGCACAATTGTTTTACGATTTTGTAGATACATGTGGTCCGGGAAAGGTAATGTATTATAGTGTGACATCGGATGTGGAGCCTTATACTGTAAAAGTTTTTGGCGGTTACGATACTACAGGTCACCTCGTTATACCCGACACTGTAAGGAGTTCAAATATTCTGTACTCTGTGACATCTATAATGCAGATGGCATTTTATGGGGATAGAGGATTGATTTCAGTAGAGATACCTCAAAGTATAAGAGAAATAGAGCGTTTAGCTTTTGGTAATTGTGCAGGTCTTACTTCAGTTACGTGGAATGCTCAAGAGGTATTACCATTTGAACCTGGTACCTATCATCCGTTTCATGGTTGTACAGGATTGGCTAATCTTACCTTTGGAGAACAAGTGAGGATTGTTCCAGATTATGCTTTTTATGGTCTACCATTGGCTCGAGTAACTTTTTCCAACAATATAACTAACATAGGTAGGAGTGCTTTCGAAAATTGTAGTTCGTTGTTGATGGTAAATATCCCTAATTCAGTTTTGACTATAGGAAGTTATGCTTTTGCATGGTCGGGTTTGTCGTCGGTTATTGTGCCAAACTATTTAAGAAAGCTGGATACTGCAACTTTTTATTCTTGCGACCAATTGTCATCCGTAGTTTTGGGTAGCTCGCTAGATACTATTGCTGATTTAGTTTTTGCACAATGTCCTAATTTGAGGTCGGTGCTGTTTGAAAATTCGTTGAAGCATATAGGAAAAACTGCTTTTGCAGCTTCGTCTATAGAGGTATTGAACTTGCCAGCTTCATTAAAAACTATTGATGACTATGCTTTTGCACGTTGCGATAGTTTAAGAACGTTGAATTTTGGTTCGTCGTTGCTAACTATAGGAAATTATGCTTTTGCTGATTGCGATACTTTGTCTACAGTTGTTATCCCCAATTCTGTTAAGCAGATAGGTAATAGTGCATTTTGGAATTGTAGGTCTTTGGATTCGCTAGTTTTGGGTTTTTCGTTAGAGACTATTGGCGAAAGTGCATTTGAAGAATGTAGCAGTATGCGTACTGTAAAGATAGGGAATTCGCTTACAACTATAGGTAAAAGAGCTTTTTATGGTTGTTCTATGCTTAAGTCGCTAATTATTCCACCTTTGGTGACATCTATTGGCGATTGGGCTTTTGCTTATTGTAATTCATTGGAATATGTAACAGCCAAGCCCGGAACGCCTCCTACCGTGGATGTGAACACTTGGGGAATATCGATACAAACACCTCTTTATGTTCCTTGTAGTAAATATAATGATTATGCAGAAGCTGAATATTGGAAAGAGTTTGTCAACATAGAGGAACGTCCTGTGGATTATACGATTGTTTTGAATGCGAATAATCCATCTCATGGCAAGGTCGTTTATAACTGTCCAACTTCCTCAATAGAAGCAGTGCCAAGTGAATGGAGATATTTTGTAAAATGGGAAGATGGGAATACTCAAAATCCTAGACACGTAGTAATAACCTCTGATACTATGTTTACTGCAATATTTGAGATAGGAATGGGTGCAAATGAGCCTATGGCGTTAAGGTCTTTGAAGTTCTATCCTAATCCTACAAATGGTGTTGTTTCTTTCAATAGAGATGATATTCAAAAAGTGGAAGTGATGGATCTTAACGGAAAATTGTTGGATGTGCAAGAATATTCGACCTCTGTAGATTTCTCTAATTTGTCGTCTGGAACATATATTTTGAGAATAAGTACTCCTGATGGTATTGCTGTCCGAAAATTGATAAAGAAATAATTTTGAGCGTGGATAAGATTATATCTATATAAAGGATTTATATGAGGCAACTTCTAAGAATTCCATATTTCGGATAAACAAAAGAGTGTTCTTTGAAACTTTTGCGTGGTTGACTTCGTCGATGTTGCTATCGCTCGAAATAGCTAATGCTTAGGCATTGCTCTTTACTCGCTTAATCGCAACGTTTGTGTTTCTTGCCGAAATCTTTCTATTTCTTTTGGGGTCGTATAGCCCGCTATGATGGGTCAAAAGAAAGTAGAAATCTTTCTAGCAAAATTCCACAAATCACTAGCTCAGCAATTTTTAGAAATTGCCATAAAAAACTACTCAAGAGGGTTGAACAAAAAGCTGTTTAATCCTCTTGTTTATTATTCACCTTTTTGATGACATAATACTGTAAAATGAGAAAAAAAACGAATGATTTGAATCTGAAGTATAGGGGAGACGTAGTATTAGAAAAGTAAACAGCCGTATGTTCTTTTGATAAGACATACGGCTGTTTGCGTTAATGTATAGCTTGTATTGCTTTTATAGATATCTGTTGCTATTAGGTAACACATATTCGTCGGCATTATCTAGAACGTCTTTTACAACGTTTATTTCCAAGAAAGATGTTTTTGTTCCCTCTTTACCACCACTTAGGTATGCAACCATGTCATTTTCTTCTATTATTCCTCTTCTAAGCAGTTCTCTTAATGCGGAGAAATAATATTGTTGTCCGTTAGCTTTTTCTGGCATATAGAAAGGTTCTACGCCGTAAGATAATGCAAGGTGTCTCATTGTTTTCTCATTGTAGCATATAGCAAAAACAGGTATTTTGCCTCTAAATGCTGCAAGACTTCTTGCAGTGAAACCACTATATACATCGGTTACTATTACTTTTATAGCTTTTATTTTTGAGGCTGCTTTTACGGCTTGTTTAGCCAAAAATGATGTTACATCACAGTTGTCTTCTATTGGAATGCGAATGTCGTTTTCGGCTAGTTTATCTTTTTCAGCTTGTGAAGCTATTCTGGCCATTGTGCGTAAAGCTTCGACTGGATATTTTCCGTAAGCAGTTTCTCCACTAAGCATAAGAGCATCTGTGCGATAGTATATAGCGTTGGCTATATCTGTTACTTCAGCTCTAGTGGGGCGTGGATTTTGAATCATTGTGTGTAGCATTTGGGTTGCTACAATTACAGGTTTGCGAGCATGTACACACTTTCTAATCAAAATGCGTTGTATACCAGGTATTCGTTCTTGAGGCACTTCGATTCCTAAGTCTCCTCGAGCTATCATTATTCCATCGGCTACTTCTAGAATTTCATCAATATTGTCTACACCATCTTGATTTTCTATTTTCGCAATAATTTTTATTTTGCTATTGTGTGTGTCTAATATGCTTTTTATATCCAAAACATCTTGTTTGCAACGAACAAAAGAGTGGGCAATAAAGTCTATATCTTTTTCGATAGCAAAAAGTATGTTGTTTCGGTCTTTTTCTGTAAGTGATGGAAGATTTACGTGTACTCCAGGAATGTTTACACTCTTATGACTTCCTAGAATGGCATCGTTTTGCACTTCGCAGAAAAGATAGGTATCGTCTTTATCCAAAACTTTTAATGAGAGGTCGCCATCATCAATAAGTACACTATTTCCAATTTCCAAATCTTGAACGAAGAATGGATAAGATACAGATATACAATCTTTGGTTGTTTCTTGAAGAGGTGAACCTATTATTTTTACTTTATCCCCAGTGGTGAATTGTATTACGTCTTTACAATTGGTTGTGCGTATTTCAGGACCTTTTGTATCCATCATTATAGCAATGCGTGATGATACTTCTCTTACATTGTCTATCAGTTTTGTAAGTCCTTCTCTGTTGGCATGAGCTGTGTTCATTCTCACTACGTTCATTCCCGAGTCGAAAAGTTCTTGAATAAACTCTTTATCGCATCTCAAATCCGAAATGGATGCTACTATTTTTGTTTGTTTCATATTTGAATAGTTTTTATCCTATATATTTAACCACCAATTTATCCTAATTGTTCTATGCTCAACGTGCATGTTTAAAGCATAAAACAACTTTTTTCGCAATTTAGAACGAATTTGCAAAGATACGTTTTTTATTTCACTATTTCGAATATATAATTTTCGTATGTTCTATTTGTTGGCTTCCATCGGAAAATGTAACAATGATTTTGGCAATGTAAAATCCTTTAGATAAAGGTATTCCGTTCATATTGTCAAAATTCCAAACTATAGGAGGGGTGCTGTAAGAACCTTTTTCTATCGTTGGGTTGAATTTTTTTGCCAAATGTCCCATCATGTCATATATCACTATTTCTATAGAAGAAATGCTATCAGGTTGATTGTGTTCTAGTCTTAATGTTGTCTTTGTGTTTGATGGATTAGGATAGCAGTAGAATTTTCCCAATACTTGTGTTTTGCTATTCTTTACATTGAATAGTATGCTTTCAGTCGCAGAATAATTGTATATGTTCCAGGCTTTTAGTGTTATAGAATGAGTGCCTTCTGCTATGTCTGATAATGGGTATTTTATGTAACCTTTGCTAGGATTGTTTGGATCTGTTTCGTAATAATCGTTTAGGATGATTATTTGATTGTAGTTATCATCCAAAACAGCTGTAATGTCATGTCCTATACCACTTCCTACAGCATTTATTCCAAGAGTATCGAAAAGTATAGCATAGATATATGGATTTTCGTTGGTAATACCACCAGATGTAAATAGGCTATCGTTCATGAACAAGCGAATTTTAGGTCGGGATTCAGTTATATCTGCATCCTGATTAAATCCACCGAACATAATGTTATTGTAAAATCCGCAAGCATCTTCTATCCCGGATTGGGCGTAATGGCTTAATTTACCATGGTCGTATTGATATGCAACATCGCGTGGAACAATGAATGAGTATTCGAATTTACCGTTTTTTACAGAGTCTTTTCCTTTGTATAGGATGTTCTTTTGTTGAGAAAATTCCATTTCTGTATCTTCATTATCGTTGGCTAAAGTTTTTGAGGTTATAAAGCGGTCGAATACAGTGGGATATACTTCACCATTAAAGTCTGTTATTAGTTGATTCGAATTGTTACGAATTTCGCCCTCTACGGTTATTTTTGTGAGTACAGTAGCTGTGTCTGTTACAAGGCTATCTATGGGTTTTCCATTGATGGAG
>JAFZEK010000053.1 GCA_017560705.1 Bacteroidales bacterium
GAGCTATAGGGTAGTTGTAGCCACGACCAAGGTATATAAAGTTACGTGCGTAGGTAAAAATCTTAGAATACTTACTTATCTTTTCATTAAGTTCCAAAGTTTTCTTTATCTTTTCGGGTATAGCATAAAGTTCTTCCACAAGCTCTTCGAAATACTCCTTGGTTATAGTGCCTCTTAGCTTAGCAATGGACAGAGCCATAAGCATAAGAGTAGTCACCTGAGCAGTAAAGGCTTTGGTCGAAGCCACACCTATTTCCGGGCCTATGTGTAGGTACGAACCGGTGTCGGTAGTACGCGGTATGGACGACCCAACAACGTTGCATATACCATAAAGGAACGCACCATGCTCCTTAGCCAGCTGTATAGCAGCAAGGGTATCAGCAGTTTCTCCGGATTGAGAGATGGCTATAACAAAGTCCTTATCGGTCACTACGGGGTTGCGATAGCGGAACTCCGACGAATATTCCACCTCCACTGGTATGCGAGTAAGCTCTTCTATGATGTATTTACCTATAAGTCCGGCGTGCCACGATGTGCCACAAGCACATATAATAATACGTTCGGCTTTAAGAATCTCGTCTTTATAATCTATTATACCCGATAGCAACACATCTTTTTGTTCAATGTTCAAACGACCTTTCATGCTGTTGAACAAAGCATCGGGTTGTTCAAATATTTCTTTAAGCATATAGTGAGGGAAATCCGCCTTCTCGATGTCGCTAAGGTTCATTTCCACAGTTTTCACTATAGGAGTTTGCTTTACGTTTTCAAGGTTTACGATTGTCAAATCGCCTTGGCGGTTCATTTCGGCTATTTCTTCTTCGCCAAGATACACCACTTTGTTGGTATATTCAATAATAGGAGTAGCATCGGAGCCTATGTAAAACTCGTTGTTGCCCACACCAATAACCAATGGGCTACCTTTTCTGGCAGCTATAAGGCGGTTGGGGTTGTCCTTGTCTATAACCACTATAGCGTAGGCACCCACCACATTTTTAAGAGCCAACTGCACAGCTTCGAACAAATTACAGCCGTGCAATTCTTTGATGTATTCTATGAATTGTATAAGCACTTCGGTGTCGGTCTCGCTTTTGAAAACCTTACCATGGTTGATAAGCTCTTGTTTTAATGGCTTATAATTTTCTATAATACCATTATGTATAAGAGCTAAATTCCTCGACTGCGAATAGTGAGGGTGAGCATTTTGCGAGTTTGGCTCGCCATGAGTAGCCCATCTAGTATGAGCCACACCTATAGTGCCGCTTATATCTTTGCCTGCTATGTGGCTTTCCAAGTCGGCCACCTTACCCTTACTTTTGTATACCGACAAATCGCCGCCAGCATTTATCAATGCCACACCTGCACTGTCGTAACCTCTATATTCTAACCTGTGCAAGCCCTTAAGCAAAATAGGGCATGCATCTTTAGGTCCTATATATCCAACTATTCCACACATTATCAAAAAGTTTTATATAATGTTTCTATTATGTTCTTACAATTTTAGTACTGCAAAGTTACACTTTTTTAGTCTACTTGAAAAATATTTATTCTTAAATTTCCAAACAAAATCAATAAAGTTGTATTTTTGCAAACAAAAGCAGAAGTGCCTAAACTATATAAAACACTATTATTCAAAACTATTAACGCCGATAATTGAAAATGAGAATACCGTCAAATAAAGTTTGCGACATAGAACGTTTTGCCCATGCCGAGCTAGAAACCTTGTACCCAAAAAACGAGATACGAACAATGATGCAAATGCTTTTTGAACACTATCTAGGTTGGAACACTGCCCATCTACTATCCCACCGCAACAGCACCATCAACCAATCAGACTTGCTGAAGCTGAACTTTGCCATCAAAGACCTACGCCACGGCAAACCCATTCAGCACATTATAGGCAAAGTAAACTTTGGCGGAGCTACAATAATAACCACACCGCACACCCTCATTCCTCGTCCGGAAACGGAAGAGATTGTATACAATATAATATACAAAGAAAAAGGACGTAATCCACAATACATATTAGATATATGTACGGGCAGTGGCTGTATAGGCATAGCCCTAAGCATGGGGCTACC
>JAFZEK010000009.1 GCA_017560705.1 Bacteroidales bacterium
AAGCATCGTGTTCTTGTTTTGCACGTTGTTTGTATTCCGTGTTTCTGTTTCCTTTTAAGTATAGGTTGTAATACACTATAGCTGAATCCATCATATTTACATAGCGATACATTGTTGCGAGGTGATACAAAGCATCGGGGTGAGCAGCTATGCCTCCTGTGGTTTTTTCTAAGTCTTTGTAATACTTTATGGCTTCCTGATATTCGTTGCATAACTGAGCGGACATTGCTGCTTTGTACATCAGCTCTGTATTGGTTTTGTTTTTCTTTAATGCTTTTTTGTAGCAAGACAATGCTTCGATGTATCCGCCGTAGGCAAAGGCTTCATCGCCTTTTATCCAGTCTATGTTTTGTGCGTTTGTTGCAGTGCAAACAATTAGCACTGTTGCTAGAACTAATATTCTCTTTATTGTCGATGATATTGCAGTAATAGTTTTTCTCATAGCTCAGCGGTTTTATAGGAAGGTTGGACAAGGTATTACTTTCTGATGTTTAGATTTGTTAGTTATAAGCCTGTATAGTAAAGCTATTTCAAAACCTCCTTTTCCATTGCTTCCAACGTGAAGGTCCGAAATGTTTATGTCGTAGCTTGTTCCTAAAATAAAGTTGTCAAATTCCAAGCCTAGGCTAAGAATAATGGCATCACTGTGCCTGAAGAATAGTCCACCGTTGAAAGATAAATTGTAGGAATATCCAGGAGGATACCATTTGAAGTTGGACCCGTAAATAATTTCATTATAAGTGTGCTGAAACTTGTATATGCCCGACGGAAGTATGTAAAACTCATTACCTGCATATATTTCCACTCTGCCATATATTCCTACATTAGGGTGTAGATATGCTTCGTCGAGCCCCATATAAGATATGTTTGGAGAGTTTAAGTGATTGGCGTTTACGCCCATTTTTAATGAAAGATTGTCGTTGGGATTATAAAACCATGCTATGCCTAAACTCAAGTCGGCGTATTTAGCATTAGTTGTTTCGAAGTTTTCGTCTTGTTCGGGGAGTATTGCATTGGCGGAGTTGAACGATTGTTGTCCTATTCCCAACGATGCACCAACAGAAATAAAATGATTGGAAAAGTTGTTTAGACTTCTGAAATAGGAAACAACGGCGTTGCATTGGGTGTTTCCATAGTTGAGAGCTCCTGCTTCGTCGGTGGTGAGTATCAAACCAAGGTTTATGCCATCGCCATAGTAGCGACGTTTGTAGGTGCTCCATTCGCCCGTGAATGCAAATGTACGATAGGGTGTTCCTACCGACGACCACTGATTCCGATAGATAGTACCAAACCTTCCTTTGGAATCTAAAAAGCCTAAATGTGCGGGATTTAGAAGAACTGGATTGATGTCGAATTGAGAAAAATGAATATCTTGCCCAGTACTGAACTTTACTAGGAATAGGAAAAACAGGCTTGATATAACTATTTTTTTTCTCATTTTTCGTTCAAAATATGACTACAAATATACAACTTTTTTTCGATAACTCAACTTTTTTTTATTTCTTTCCTTCTTTTGTGTTGATAAATAGGACGTTGAGCCTTTGTGAAACGTGCGTATTTATCTGGTTTTTTGCTCAGGAAATGTGGTAGTAAACACATTATTGGGATTCAAAAACGATGGTTCAGAATAGTGCGTTTCAGTTTTGTTTCGTTTATATTGCTTTCCCTCTGTTGGTTGAGGAGTATAGCATAGGCGTAAGTATCACAATGTCTGAAAAGAAGTTTTATGTTTCGAGGAGCAGGGTTTGTTTTTTTTTACTATGGAGTTGGGGACTAGATTTGTTGAGAATTGCTTGCATATATCTAGAATTTTTCCGTATTTTGTGCTAAAGTTGTGTATATATCTTTTATTTGTATTTAATTGATTTTCACTATAAAAATGCTAAGAGTAATTGATATACACAACTTTTTAATCAAGAGAATATAAACAAATTAATTCATCCAAAGGATTCAATATAGAATATACTATGGCAATAATAAGAAAAGATGATTTTTGTTTCTTTGACGAAAATACGCATTTAGAAAACACCTTAACGCTGATTGTTGATAATAGGTATGACTTGATAGAGAAATACATAATCGACAA
>JAFZEK010000054.1 GCA_017560705.1 Bacteroidales bacterium
AAAAAGGATATATGTGTAATGAGATTTACATATATATCCTTTGGCGTTTTATATGTATGCGGAAATGCTATCTTCCCCAGCTGTCTCTATCTAGACTTCTGTAGTTGATGGCTTCGCTCAAGTGGTCTACAGTAATCTTTTCAGAATTATCCAAATCGGCTATTGTACGAGCTACTTTAAGTATTCGGTCGTAAGCTCTTGCACTTAATCCTAATCTATCCATAGCTATTTTCATAAGGTTTTGGCATTCTTCGTTTATTTCGCAGTATTGGCGGAATAGTTTTGTGGTCATTTGAGCGTTGCAATGTATTCCCTTGTGGTCTTTGTATCTTTCTTCTTGTATTTTGCGAGCTGCTATAACACGTTGTCTTATTGCTTCGCTAGGTTCGCCAAGTTGTTTTTCTGCAAGTGCTGAGTGACTAAGAGGTGTTACTTCGATATGAAGGTCTATACGATCCATTAATGGTCCGCTAACTTTGTTTAAATACTTGTTTACCATTCCCGGATGGCAAGTGCATTCTATATCGGGGTGATTGTAGTATCCGCATGGACATGGATTCATAGCCGCTACAAGGATGAATGAAGCTGGGTATTCTGTAGTCATTCTGGCACGACTTATGGTAATAACTCTTTCTTCCATAGGCTGGCGAAGAACTTCAAGAACTGCTCTTTTAAATTCGGGTAATTCGTCAAGGAATAGCACTCCATTGTGCGCTAAACTGATTTCTCCTGGTTGTGGATTGGACCCACCTCCCACTAAAGCTACATCGGAAATAGTGTGATGTGGATTTCTAAATGGCCTTACAGATATAAGGGCGTCTTCTTTTTTCATTTTTCCTGCTACGGAATGAATCTTTGTTGTTTCAAGCGATTCATGGAGGTTGAGAGGAGGAAGGATGGATGGCATTCTTTTTGCTAACATGGTTTTTCCTGAACCTGGAGGTCCTATAAGGATAACATTATGTCCACCTGCTGCGGCTATTTCCAATGCTCGTTTTATATTTTCCTGACCCTTTACATCAGAGAAGTCAAATTCATATTCGTTTAGGCTGTTATAAAACTCTTTGCGAGTATCGACAATTGTTTTCTCTATTGTTTCGTCGCTATTAAAAAAGTTTATAACTTGCCCGATGTTTTCGGCTCCATATACGTCCAAATCGTTTACGATGGCTGCTTCTCGTGCATTTGTTTTTGGGAGTATAATTCCTTTGAATCCTTTGTTTCTTGCTTCGATGGCTATTGGAAGAGCTCCTTTTATGGGTTGCAAACTGCCGTCAAGGGATAGTTCTCCCATGATTATGTATTCCGAAATATTGTCGGATTTTATTTGTTCCGAAGCGGCCAAAATACCTATTGCCAATGTAAGGTCGTATGCAGAACCTTCTTTTCTTATATCAGCAGGAGCCATATTGATAACAACTTTTCTTCCGGGTATTTTGTAGCCATATTGATGTAAAGCTGAATCAATTCTTTGTTGGCTTTCTTTTACAGCGTTGTCGGGTAGGCCTACTAAGGTAAAGTTTACGCCTTGCTCTACATTTACTTCCACTGTTATTGTAA
>JAFZEK010000055.1 GCA_017560705.1 Bacteroidales bacterium
ATTGCCCCATCCCATAGTGTTTGTAGGTGCTAGCAATTGTCAATAAACAATGTTCCATTTCTTTTTCGTGGTGTTGCCTACTCGGTCAGACACTATTACATCTAGAACATTACCTCCTTTTTGCACCATTTCCGATACATCTATGGTTAGTGAAGCTGTTTTTCCGTCATATTCGGCTAGCACCCAATTGCCATTTATATAACAATTATATCTATATATGCTCGATAAATGGTCTGTTATCTTTACCCTAAGCATTTTGGTGTTGCATGTTTTTCCCACTTTGAAGTTTATGGGTGATACGGTTGGTGCCACAGTATCTAAAGCCAAAGCAAAACTACCAAACTCTCTAGGGTTACCCACTATTGTGTCGTTTTCGAGTTTAAAGGGTTGTGATAGTGATGTTTTAGGATTTACAAGAACAAGCACTAGTTTATCTTTGAGGCTACGCAAAGAATCGGGAATTGTTATTTTCAGAGTGTAGGCATTGTGTGGAGGATAGGGGTAATTTTTAAAGCTAATAGTATGCACATCGGTCATAAGAAGAGGACGGTTAAGTGATTTACGTTCATACTTCATAAGGTCGTTTTCGTAGAAAGTGTTTTCGTCGAAGTATACAGCAAAGCCGTCGGTGCGGTAACGGTTTTTTAAATAGTATGCTACAGGTATATTGTAGTCGTCCAGTGGTTCAGCTTTTGTAGCTTTTGCCACCTGTGGAACATTCTTTACCACGAAAGAAAACTTGGATATATTGCCTGAATAGTCCGATACTTGATAAGTTATTTTATGGCACTTCTCATCGTTGAAGCTTATGTATCCTCTGTTTTTTGCCACCTTGCATACTTCTGCCTTATTGCCTCTTAGCACTCTAGATAGGATATAGGGTTGACGAGTTTTTTTGTAGAAACTATAGTCTATCATAGTATTTACAGCTCGTGTTTCTTCGAACATAAATTCGGTTGGGCTGTACTGAAAATGAAGCTTTCCATCTACAAACATCTTTATATCGAATACACCATTTCGACCTGTCGATTGAGGGGCTGCATCTGTGGCGTAAATGCCTGCATAAAAACGTCCCGATACTTCTACAGTGTCGTGGATTTTGGTATATTTCTTTTTGGTCTTTTTGTTTGTGCGAGTTTCCACTAATGCCAATGGTGCATTCTTACCGTTTATATGCACTGTTTTGCCCACAGGGTACACCCTTACATTGTGAATAACGGGTGCTATATTGTCATTGAACGGTAAACCAAAAAGTAGAGGATTTATAGTTTTGTCGTTGTGAGCGTATCTTAGTTCGAAATGTAGATGAGGACCTTGGCTTCCGCCGGTATTGCCAGCGTTGCCTATTTGCTGTCCGTGTTCCACTAGAAGAACCGAGTCGTTAATATCTAAATCGAACTCGAATACTTTGTTGGTATATTGATATTCCTTTACATAGCTAGCAATTTTGCCGGAAAAATTATTGAGGTGCATGTATACGCTCTTAAATCCGTTGCGGTGAGTGATATACACCGTTTTCCCTCCTCCGAAAGCCGATACCTTTATTCTTGATACATAGCCATCGGAAACGGAGTAAACCGGTTCGCCAATTTCTCCACCTACTCTAAAATCCATGCCGGAATGAAAGTGATTGTTTCTTATTTCAGCAAAAGTGCCTGAAGTAGTGAGTGGTATATTCATAGGTGAGCGAAAATAGTCCGTAGGGTATGAGTGCCCTTGTCCCCAGGTTTCAGCGTGTAGAAACCATATTGTCGTCATTATTATCCATACCTTTAGTTTTCTTCCAATAATATTCATAGTGTCCCCTAGTGTTCTGTTTTTTTAGTGATTAATGTTGATGAAAGTTCTTTTATGTATTCTATTTTAGAAAGTTCGATAATGAAATTCTTTATAGTTTGGTCGTTAGTAGCAGCAGTTTTCACTTCTATTTTTACTTCTGAAAAATCAGGTGCAGCATGCTGAGATGAGGATATTTTTTGTAGATTAAAGCAGTTGTGTCTACTTATCATATCCACTATTTCAGTTTTAGTTTTCATTTCATTGACTCTATTAACTACTATCGACAAAGAGAATCCAATTGTTTTTTGAGGCTTTGCCGATTTGCGGTCAAAGAAGTCTGCCACTGGTTTTAGTGTAAGATGGGCAGTCACCACAGCACCTGCTGCAATAGCTGCTTCGGCATAAAGACCAAAACCGCATAGCGAACCCACTGCTGCCGAGCACCAAATTGTAGCAGCGGTATTGAGGCCATGGATTGTGAAACCATCTCGCATAATAACACCGGCTCCAAGGAATCCCACTCCTGTTACTATCTGGGCCACAACACGCAAGTTGTCGTAGTTGCCTTTTCCGGCCACTATCTCCGATACGAGGATAAACATGCAAGCACCCAACGCTACCAAAGCATTGGTAATGAGCCCTGCACTACGCTGTTTTATTTGCCTTTCTACACCAATACCTGCACCCAATAAAAGTGCCAAAAACAAGCGACTTAAAAATATTTTCATTATCATCTTTGCCTTATTTGTACTATAAACGCAGAATAAAGAAACATTGTACATGCGGATAAAAAATCTTTACAAAAAAATAAATTGCAACTCTTCTGATGGTTTTGAAGAGCCGTGATGACGGATAAAAAAACAACCGGATTCTCGTGAATTTTCATCACGATGAAAATTCAACTGCATCGTGATGTAGATAAATTTTCATCGTGATGTAATTTCAACTGCATCACGATGAAAAAAATAGAGATTCGAGAAGCTTTCTAATATGGTGTGTACTAGTAACTAAAGATTTTTTTCGATTGATTAAAAATCTACAGACAACAAAAAATAATATTTTCCGTTTTTTGAAAATAATATTGTAAAAATTACATACTATGAACATAAGCAAATTCCTTATCCGTGCTAGTTATCCCAATTATTTTATGGTGAAACTATATGCCGACTGCGGACGTGACATCTTTGAAAAACAAAATGAACGCGAAGGCAACAAACCCGGTACCGTTATTTATAGCCTCGACGGAGACGACACTAAGTATGAGATTGCTCCACGATGGTACGACATATTTTATCTTTTAAAGAACACCCACGAAAAAAGCAAACATTTCCTTTCGTTACTTATTCGCGAAGAAAAAGGCGACAGCAGCGTGAAAGAAGAACTTGAACAGCTGCGAAACAAAATGTACGACGAATGCAAAAAGTATGTGGCCGAACACCCTTTGCAA
>JAFZEK010000056.1 GCA_017560705.1 Bacteroidales bacterium
CCTGCTCATGATATAAACGACTATAACATAGGATTAAAACATAAGTTAGATAGTATAGACATCTTTAACGATAATGGTACTTTGAACGAAAACGGTTTGCAATATAAAGGTATGGACCGTTTTGCAGTGAGAAAACAAATCGTAAAAGACCTAGAAGAAGCCGGATTAATAGAAAAAATAGAAGATTATACCAATAAAGTTGGTCACTCTGAACGTACCGATTCTGTTATAGAACCAAAACTTTCTGCTCAATGGTTTATGAAGATGGAAGGCTTGGCAAAGAGAGCGTTGGAAGTTGTGGAAAATGATACTATCCAATTCCATCCTGCTAAGTTTAAAAACACATATCGCCACTGGATGGAAAATGTGAAAGATTGGTGTATTAGCCGTCAATTGTGGTGGGGACAAAGAATACCTGCCTACTACCTTCCTAATAAAGAAGTAGTAGTGGCTGAAACACGCGAAGAGGCTTACAAAATAGCAGTAGAACGCTATGGTAAAGATATTTGCGGCATAGATGAAATGCTTCAAGATGAAGATGTATTGGATACATGGTTCAGCTCGTGGTTGTGGCCTATGTCGGTATTTGATGGCATTCGCAATCCTGATAATGAAGATATAAAATATTACTATCCTACTACCGACCTTATTACTGGACCGGATATTATATTCTTCTGGGTGGCTCGTATGATTATGGCCGGCGAAGAATATCGCAACGAAATACCTTTTAAAAATGTATATTTCACAGGTATAGTTAGAGATAAACTTGGTCGTAAGATGTCTAAGTCGTTGGGCAATTCTCCAGATCCTATAGAGCTAATGAATAAATATGGTGCCGATGGCGTGCGTGTGGGTATGTTGCTTACTGCTCCTGCCGGCAATGACCTTCCTTTCGATGATTCATTGTGTGAACAAGGTCGTAACTTTAGTAATAAGATATGGAATGCTTTGCGCTTGGTGAAAGGTTGGGAAATAGATGAAAATATGGCTCAGCCGGAAGTGAATAAGATGGCTATAGATTGGTTTGAAAATCACCTGGCTGCTTCGTTGGCAGAAATAGAAGATAGCTTTGATAAATACAGACTTAGCGATGCTCTTATGGCTACTTATAAGCTAGTATGGGACGACTTCTGCTCGTGGTATTTGGAAATAGTAAAGCCTGCTTATCAGCAACCTTTGGACCGTGCTACTTACGAAGCTACGCTAAATATTTTCGAAAAGCTAATGTGTATGCTACACCCATTTATGCCTTTCATTACAGAAGAAATATGGCACACTTTGAAAGAACGTAAAGAAGGTGAAAGCATAATGATAGCCGAAATGCCAAAATCTGGCACATTCGATGGTGAGTTGTTGAAACGTTTTGCCGTTGCTAAAGAAACAATTATAGGCTTGCGTGGTTTGCGTAATGCCAAGGGTATGTCGCCAAAAGAAGTGTTGGAACTATATATAAAGAAAGCTGCCGACGACACTATGTTTGATGATATGATAATAAAACTATGTAATCTATCGAAAATAGAATATGTGGCAGAGAAAGTTGAAAATGCACTATCGTTCATGGTGGGTACAGTGGAATGCTATGTTCCTTTCAGCCAAAATATAGATAAAGATGCTGAA
>JAFZEK010000057.1 GCA_017560705.1 Bacteroidales bacterium
GAAAACTAGTATAAAGTTACACTATATTTTTCTATTAGAAGCGTAAAATATATATAAATTTACTCGCAAAAAAAGTTGATAACTATATATGTGTTTATATTTGGCTGAAAAACAGTGTAATTACAGTTGTGGATAAATAAAATATATGTTCAAAACTGGTGTGGATTTTTGAAGAATGGTAATTGTTTACTCTATTTAATATAGGGGGGTGTTTTTGTTCAGATTTTAGGATTAGGGTTGAGCATTATTATGAGCATAGAGGTGGGTTAAAATATAATATAAGTTGGCATTGAAAGGAAAGGGATATGGGTCTTGTTTTTATTCTTTGATATGCTTGATTAATAGAGAGGTATGAAAATGTTGTTTTCTTTTTTCCTAAAAAGAATTGGGTGTGTATATATTTTTCTTATCTTTGCAAATTAGATAAAAACCTAAATGAGCCGAATTATCTATGCTTTAATTGTTTGGAATATAGATAAATGAGGTGCGTTTGTAATATTATTTTTAATAGCGAAATATACTTATTATTTGAGAGATGAATACATTAGGTAAAAGAATTAAAGGACTTAAAATGTCGGTAGTATTGCTTGTTGTTTCTATATTTTCGGTGCAAGCAATGGCTCAAAATTATGCTGAAATATCTATGCGAGAAGAGTCGATGAACTCAAGCTACAGAGAAAAGGCATTGGATAAAATCCAAAAAGAGGTGGATAATGCACAAGCTATGATGACACGCAAAGCAGAAAAAATATTGTTGAATCTTCCTCTAAGAGAAAAACTTTATGACGAAGGAGAGGTGGTAATAAAGTCGGGTATATTGAACGACACTTTGGAGTCGGGCGATGTAGAAATGAACTACTTCTTTGAAATCAGCTACAACTGTAGCAACCCTGATGGTGCTGCTGATGATTATCCTGCTGGTGCCTACAACTATTCCGAGTCCAACTCGTGTAAGGCTATTTGTGCTCTTACAAAACAATTCTTGGACGACGATTGTAAGGGCTTCTTTACTTCGGGTAAGGAAGTGGATATTTTAATAACTAGTACTACCGATGCTGAAGCTGTAGCAGGTATACCTTACAAAGGTGAATATGGCGATTTTCGTTATTCGCCTGTAGTGTTTGACAATGTTCCTACAAGACTTACATTGTTCACTCGTGACAATATTAAAAACAATTGCGAATTGGCTTTCTTGCGTGCTCAAAGTGTGAAGAATTTCTTGGAAAAGAAGGTAAGTGTGTTGAAAGGAACTTCTAACAACTTTAATTTAGAAACATGGGAAGTGGATGCTCGTGGTAGTCAATACAGAAGAAGCTCTATTCGTATTCTTGTTCATAAGCCTTTTGATGAAAGATTAGACCAAATGGTGAAGGATATGAAAACTAACGACACCGATATAGACATCAATATCCCTGAAACAGGTGCTGATAACAAAAATACTTTCGTGTTGATTATCTCCAACGAAAACTATCAACATGCTTTCCCTAAAGTACAGTTTGCCGACAATGATAGTAAGATTTTCTATGAATATTGTACTGATGTGTTGGGTGTACCAGAACGCCAAATACGCATGATGGAAGATGCTTCGAAAAACAAGATTCAAGTGGAAGGTTTGGATTGGCTTAAAGACTTGATGAAGGTGACAAAGGGTAAAGGTAATATTATCATTTACTATAATGGACATGGTATTCTTGACTACGACCACTTGCCATACATTATCCCATCTAATGCTAAATCTTTAGCATCCACTAAATGGGGCAAAGCTAAGAAAGAAGAACGTGCTGAGATTCCATTGTCCAAAAAGGATGTGAAGAATTTGTTGGAAGAATCTTTGTCGATAGAAGAGATGTGTAAGCAATTCGACAATATTCCATGTAACTCGATTCTCTTTATATGTGATGCTGGATTCAACGGAAAAATGAGAGACGGAAGTACTCTATTTGAATTTCCAAAAGCTAGTGGTAAGGTGAAAGGTTTGAGACTAAGAGGTAGCGTTATTCTTATGACTGCTGCTGGTTTCGACGAAACTGTGTATGAGTTTACTGATAAAAACCATGGATTCTTTACCTACTACTTCTTGAAGACATTGAGAGAAACTTTAGGTGATATGGAATGTGGATTGTTGTTTGAAAATGTGAAAGAAGCTGTATCTTTCGAATCTTCATTGCAAGGAAAACAACAAATACCATTTGTAACTATTGGTGGAAAAATAAGAGAGGCATGGGAATCTCATAAGTTGAAATAATTTATAAGGTTATATGTTGTGCTACAAAACGCTGAAAGGATACTTTTCCTTTTGGCGTTTTTTTTATTGTTGTAGCTTGCGTAGGTGTTGTGAATGCTGGGCTAAGTAATGTTCTACCACTATGTGGCTTTTCAAAAACTTTTATGGTGAATATTTATCGATAAAATAAAATCCACATTTCAATAGGATATATAAGTTTTCAGAACTATAATATTTTATCCTATAGAAAATGTGGATATATTTTTATAATAACCCCGTAAGGGCGAATGATACTATAAGCTCATTTTAACGCCTACGAATACAGTGCGAGGCAAGCCTGGTCCATAAATGAAACCTGCATCTCTGTTTGCTCCTTGGTCAAACTCTTTTTGGAAAGAATTGAAGATGTTTTTTACACCTGCGTTAATCTGTAATGTGTTGTTTTTAGCTATATTTACATCGTATGAAATCTTTATGTTGGCATCGAAGAATTGAGGTGTTATTACTTCTTCATCTTCTGGTATGTAGCCAGCATAGTGCTGAACAAGCATGCTGCCTGTGTATGTTCCAGATAAAGATAGGTTCAACGAGTTGAGCATAGTATAGTCTACTGTGAAATATCCGTAGTTGTCGGGAGTGCGGAACATTCTTTTTTGAGGTTGTATGTTCGGGTTTTCCGACCATTTTTCGGGTTCTTTATATCTGCTTTGTTGGTGAGTGTATCCTAGTTGTATGTTGAGGTCGGTGAAAGGGCTGTAGGTTGCTTCAAAGTTTATACCACCCACATAAGCACCGCTTCCGTTTCTTCTTTCTAATAGTATATTGCCTTGGCTGTCGTGTCCGTTTTCGGCTAGGATAAACACATCGTTCAATGTGGTGTAGAAGCCTTCTGCTAATAAGGATAGTTTTCCATCGGACATGTTTGGCTCAAAGGTCAGAGACCCACTTAAACTGTTGGAGTGTTCTGCTTCCAAATCAGGACTTAGGGTTATGATGGCTACCTCGCCACCTACTGCCATTATGTGTAAATCTTCGTCGAAGGCTTGTGGTGCTCGGAAGCCCGAAGAGTAGCTTAGTCTACCTATAAATGCTTTGTTGAAAGCATAGCGTAGGTTAGCACGTGGGCTGAACTCTATCTTGTCTATTAAATTGTGTTTGTCGGCTCGTACACCTAATAGTATGCCTATTTTTTCGTTTTTCCATTCGTTTTGAATGAAAGCACTAGCAATGTGTATGTTTTGTTCTAATGTGCGGTTGTAGGCGAGTTGGATGTCTTCCAATTGATTTATGGAATATTCTATACCTGTCACAAATTCTGATGGTAGGAAAAATAGCTTCTCGAAAGAATAGTTGTATTGAGCACCGCTTACAAGGCTTAGGTCGGAGGAAGTACCGTAGGCGTTGATGTCGTATTGCGTGCCGTAGTATGAGTTGCGGTCTACGGTTTGTAAGGACGAGAATACGGATAGGCGAGTGCGTGTGTCGTTGGATATGTAATCGTAGGTTAGTCCACCGCCATGTATGTAGTGTTCTGCTTGTTCGGCAACGGTTACAAGGTGAGGAGTCAGGTCTATGCTGTCGCCACCTCGGCGGAACTCGTGCATGTTATGATATTCTAATGATAGTTTTGAGTTGTTGGAGAATTTATAGTAAGCTCTTAATCCCAATGATGAGCCGTTTAATTTCCCAAGTTCGGTGTATCCGTCGCCGTCGTGGTCGTATCCATTTCTGTTTCTAGTCATTCCAAAGATGTATGCTCCTATCTTTCTGTTGGGCGACACAAGGGCTGCGTTCATGGATGTGGTGTTGTCCCATGCTTTTCCGCCTATTAGTTGTGTAGTGTTGGAAATGTCCATAGTGTTGCGTAGGGGTTCTCGTGTTATGATGTTTACAACGCCACCGATGGCATTAGCTCCAAATATTGCTGAACCTCCGCCTCGTATTACTTCCACTCTTTCCATCATGGATACGGGTATTTGCTCCAACCCATATACGCCTGCTAACGAGCTGAATATTGGACGGCTGTCTATCAGTATTTGGCTGTATTTGCCTTCTAGCCCGTTTATGCGTATGGCATTTGTTCCGCAGTTTTGACAAGTGTTTTCCACTCTTAGACCCGATTGGAAGTTGAGCCCTTCGGCCAAGTTTACTGAATTGGTGTTTTCAAATACACTTGGGCTTATGATATTCACCACCGTAGCGGCTTCTTTGCGGTCCACTTCGCAGCGGTTAGCACTGATTACCACGTCTTTCATTACTATGCTGTTTTCTTCTATGGTGAAGTGTAGTTCAGTGCTGTTGCTCATCTTGCCCACGGTTATAGTGTGCTCTTGGGTTTTGTAGCCCATGAAGGATACTACTATAGTGTGTGTGCCTATGGGCAAATTTTCCAAATAGTAATGACCTGATTCGTTGGTGGCTGTACCTATGGTTGTGCCTTTTATATGAATGTTTACGTAGGGGAGATGTTCTCCTGTTTTGGAGTCCAAAACGTGTCCGTAAATGTTGGCATCGGTTTTTATTTGGCTAAACACTTGTAGGCTGTTTAGTATGAAAATGCAGATTGTAACTATTGGTATTATATTTTTTAGATGTCTCATTTCTATTTAATTGTAAATGTGCTATTTTGTAAATGGTTTATTGTTTCTTTTATATAATGTATGTTTGAGAAAATGAATTTGCAGTTTCAAAGCATAGCTTCGAAAAGGAATATTACATCAATGACAATGTTTCGATATTTTTTTTGCGAAACATTGATTAAAACTGTTGTATACTAATGTATTATCTTGATGTTTTCATTGGGTTGAAATGCCTATATGTTTGGGTGATGTATATCGATATATATCGCTGCTTATCACTTCGAAAGTGAAATTGATAAGCACCAAACTGCAAAACAAAACAACAACGCTTTGCCTAAAAAGAAACTTCTAAGCAAAGTGCAGATTTAAAAATCTGTTGTATGTTTTACGCCAATGAAAGAGCTGTAGCTTTAGAAGAAAAGCTGATAGGAGGGGCTCGGAGTGAAAAATAAAGTATAAACTTGGAAGTATTAGGCCTTACTTCGCAATGGAAAAGCTTGGATAACAGTATGTATAAAATAGCTAATCCTGATGAAGTAGCAATTCCAAGTAATAAACTCGACGAAATGAAATGGATGAACAAGCATTGCGAAAATGTGTGTGTGTGATTTATATTTCCCGACTCATTAGAGTGATAGGGGTGAGAGTGGATAACTTGTTGTCCATCGTAGTCGTGGGTGTGAATAAATAGGGTAACACAACATGCATAACACAGATAAAGTGCTATGAGCGAGAATCCTAATATGTTATGTCGTTTATTTTTCACGGTGCAAAATTACAAAAAAAATAGTAACTGTGCAATCTTTCTCCCTCAATAGGGTGCGATTGTAGCGTAGGTTTGTTCTTTTTATAGCTTGTTATGATTTTGAAATATAGGCTGTTGGCTTTTGCCGGGGAATTGGTTTTATTTTTTTTCGTATGGGGGCTTGTTTATTTGTAGGCTGTTTGCTAGGAAAATGGATAAGTGTCATTACCTTTTTGTGTGATGTGTGCCCGATTGTTTGTTTGTTGTTAGTGCGTTTTTATGGTCGTATTACTTATTAACAATAAAGCTAAATCTTCGATATATTAACAAGAGGCTATTTAACACGTGAAAAGCTATTTCTTTGTGTTGTGATGCGTATATCGTAATCTAGAAGAGTTGTTTTTGCGTTTGTTTTATAACTGTTTGTTATTCTTTATTTTATGGATTGTGCAATTTTCTAAGGTGAGTGAATTTGGCTTGTGTTTGGATGGAGATATGCTTTCTAGATGACGAAACCCGGGTCTCCTCACGATGGTGATATGCTTTCCTCACGATGAAACCCGGGTTTCCTCGCGATGTAGTTTTATTTTCCTCGCGATGAAAATATGCATTTCTGCAGGGGAAAGTGTTTTTAGAGGGTGCTTCTTTTAACTATTGAGGATTTTCTTTAACATTGAGTTTGGCTGTTTGGTCTTTATGTTTTTGGTGTGCAAAGTGGGTTTTCTTGCTGTCGGCTGAAATGGGGAAACGGTGCTTTTGTAGTATTGGGATAATGTTGGCGGATTATAATTGATGTCTTATTTTTGATGAAACGAGTTCCTGTGCCTGAAAAACAATTTTTATAACTTGCCGAAATTTGCTACAGAGGTGTGTTTTTCTCCGGCGTGTTTCAAATGTTAAAAAATAGAGTGAAAACTATTTTGTGAAAAATAGAGATAACGATACATTTTTTCATCAAATAGAAAGGTAGAGGGGTGAAAAAAAGAAATTATTGCGGTGATTTATGAAAAAAAAGTCGCTAAAAACTAAAAAAATGGGGTAGGGAGTGATAAAAAATATGAACAGGTTATTTATCAAAAGGTTGTTGATAATAAGAAAACTATGGAAAATTATAAAGAAAAAAAGCGATGGAATGAAAAAAATAGTGAATATAATTGTTGGTATTTCGGAAAAAATATTTATTTTTGCAACCGAAAAGGTGATAATTTATTATTTAGAACGAAAAAATAAAAGTTATGACAGAATTTATAATTCCCGCAGTACTAGTATTAGGCTTGATAGGAGCTATATTTGGACTATTGTTGTATTTTATAGCTCAAAAATTCAAGGTTATTGAAGACCCCAAGATAGATGAAATAGCAGAAGTTCTTCCCGGAGCCAACTGTGGAGGCTGTGGTATGGCTGGATGTAGAGCCTTAGCCGAAGCTTTTGTAAAACAAGGTAATATGGAAGGCTTGCGTTGTCCTGCCGGGGGCAATACTGTAGCTGAAAAGGTGGCTAAGATATTGGGGATAGAAGCTGAGCAGTGCGACCCTCAAGTGGCGGTAATACGCTGTTCGCCAGCTTGTACTGCTTCTTCATTAAAATCTACCTATCAAGGTTTACAAAGTTGTGCTTTTGCTAATTCAGTGTATGTAGGCGAAAGTGGTTGTGCCTACGGTTGTTTGGGCTTGGGCGATTGTTACAAAGCTTGTCAGTTCGATGCTATAACGATGGATGAAGCTACAGGCACTCCTAAGGTCGACGAAGAGAAGTGCGTGGGTTGCGGTGCTTGTGTAAAGGCTTGCCCTCGCGGTGTCGTTGAACTGAGAGACAAAGGCTTGAAGAACAGACGGGTATATGTTTCTTGTGTAAATAAGGACAAAGGTGCTATGGCACGTAAAACTTGCGACAACGCATGTATAGGTTGTGGAAAGTGTGCTAAAGTGTGTCCGTTTGAGGCTATAACCGTTCTAGGTAATTTGGCTTATATTGATTATAAGAAATGTAAGCTATGTCGTAAATGCGAAAGCGAGTGCCCTACGGGTGCTATAGTGGCGGTAAATTTTCCTCCAAAGAAGGAAGCTCCACAGCCTGCGACTGTTGTAGATAATGAAAATAAAGAGAATTAGTAATCTGCTAATGCACGTATAATGATGAAGACATTTCAATTAGGTGGTATACACCCCGAAGAAAATAAACTTTCTACTCAGGCTTCTATAGAAGTATTTCCGTTGCCTAAACAAGTTACGGTTTTCTTAAGTCAGCATTTAGGAGCACCTGCAACTTCGGTTGTGAAGAAGGGTATGGCTGTAAAAACAGGACAGCTAATAGCTAAGGCTGAGGTTTTTGTGTGTGCTAATATCCATTCTCCTGTGTCGGGAACGGTGAATAGAGAGGACACTGTGAGGGATATTTTTGGTTATGCCCGACCTGCAATAATTATTGATGTGGAAGGTGATGAATGGGTAGATACCGTTGATAGAACCCCTGATATTAAAAGAGATATAACTTTATCTAGCTCGGAAATTATAGATAAGTTGAAGGAAATGGGTATTGTGGGACTTGGCGGTGCCACTTTTCCTACTCATATAAAATATCTGATTCCTGATGGTAAAAAGGCAGAGTATTTGATTATAAATGCCGTAGAATGTGAGCCGTATCTTACTTCGGACCACCGTGTTATGATGGAACATGCCGAAGAGATTATGATAGGTGTATCTATTTTGCGTAAGGCGTTGGGTGTAGAAACTGCTTATATTGGTATAGAAAATAATAAGCCCGAGCCTATAGCTGTGATGAAAGAAATGGCTAAAAACTTTGAGGGTATAGTTGTAGAACCATTAAAGGTGAAGTATCCTCAAGGTGCTGAAAAGCAATTGATAAACGCCATAACAGGAAGAAGTGTTCCTAGCGGAAAGTTGCCTATAGATGTAGGTTGCGTGGTGAATAATGTGAGTACAGCTTTTGCTGTTTACGA
>JAFZEK010000058.1 GCA_017560705.1 Bacteroidales bacterium
ATAATATTTATCGAATATAGTATCCAAGCGTATTACATTGCCCAAAATATCTATACTATCCACATGTCCCCATGGACTTGTAAGCAAGTTCGACGAAACACTTGGAATATAATGAGGCTCTACCAAAAATACTGCTAATCCATCTTCATATCCATTGATATTTCCACCAGCCAAAGCAGCAAATGATACGGACACTGTGGTATCAACTGCACCAAAATCTATATCTCTAAAAGCTGATGCATTCACATTTTGCAACATCGTAGACACCGACAATCCATTATTAGCAGATATATACATGGAGTATTCTCCATTAAAAGATTTCCTATTACCTCTACTCCATTTTACCGAAGAAGAATTTTTCAATCCGCCCCAAAAATACCATTCATCTTCATTTTCGAAGTCATAATAATATGGCAAAGAGATAGGAATACTTGAGGTTAATAATGTATAAGTATCGGAAAAATAAGATGTATCAAATTCACTACATAAAGAAGCTACTCGCACAGCATATCTAGTATCAGGCAACAAACCTGTTATAGTAAATGGCATAGTATCTGCAATAAGTCTTGTTTTTTGTTCGCTTGCATAGCCTTCCACACCATATTCTACTACCCACTGAGACGTTCCCATATTACGTTCCTCACATTGAAATGTAATAGTAGAATCCGACACACCAGTGAAGCTCAATTGTAAAGGTCTGAAACAAGAAGGTATTAAATCTATTTCTATATCATCAATAGCTATATCCATAACAAAACTTCGACTTATAGCTTTGAATGCTATATACTTTCCAGAACCCATATAATTTCTTAGTTGTATCTCTTCCACATCTTCCCATACACCAGCAGTAGCCGACACTACAAATGTATCTATTGCCGTAAATGTAGAAATATCCGATGGGTCAATCATTACTCCTAATACAATCTTCGTATCATTAGACGCAGAACCTATAGGCTTAAGCATTTTAAATTTCACCATTATATCTCTCATCTGATATTGCATAGAATCTATTGGCAACATTGCTATGTAGGCATTAGTATTATAATTCTGAGATTTAAATCTCAAATTATATCCACCATTTATGCTATACGAAGAATCCACATAAATTTCATCTGTGTTATACCTTGAACCATAATGCCAACAATCAGGGAGTTTATTTCTAAAGGTATTGAAATCTTCTAAATAAGGCAGCCTTACTATCTTAGAGCATGTTGTACGGAACGAGGAGCGGAAAGATGCTATACTAGTATCACCGATCATACACAATCCATACACATATACATCATACAAATAATTAGGAAGCAAATTAGATATTACACAGAATGTATCGGTAGTTGAAACCACCGAGCCTGTACCTCTTTCAAAACCAGATAAACCATATTCCACAATCCAAGAAGAGGATGTTGTATCTAGCCACTGAACACGAGCTGTTGTTTGAGTTATGTTATCCACCTCTACCTGATATGGGCGAGTACACTCTTTGTAAAAAGATACTTCCACATTATCAATATATGGCGACGAAATAAAATCCGAAGCTAACAATGCTATATATTTACCTCGTCCTCGATAATTCAAAAATTCAAAATCAAAAGTTTTCCATTCTCCGCCCTGTGGATTATAAGCGGTAGCCAACTCTTCGAAAGTCGAAAGATCATTAATATCTTCTATAACACCCACTTTTATTTCATGAGAAGAATTATTGTCTGGCTTATACATAGCAAAAGAAAGAAGCAACGTATCCAACGGATATTCAAATCTCGGCAATACCAACAAAGAATAATCTGTTCCCGTCGACACCATCTTCAACGCTTTGGGATATGAATATGAATAATACAAACTTTGCTGTTTGGGATAAGTATTTACCTCGCCATTTACTTGCGACAGTCTATTCCAACAACCCAACACAAAACCTTCATCTTCTGTAGTCCAAGAATCAAAGTCTTCCATAAAAGGCACATCTGATATTTCTGTGCACAATGTCTTATCAGTGACTACTGTTTCTGCCATAGAGGAAGAATAATCATCACATATAGCCACCACTCTTATGTCATAAGAAGTATTCACTTCTAAATCGGTAAACACTTTAGATGTAGTTCTTAGTGTATCCACTGTTATCCATCTATTTTCATCAGATGGCTTATATTCTACTAGCCATTTGGTTTCTAGATTACCTGGAGCCCATACAACATGAATCGAAGTAGTATCTTTTTCTACTACAAAGACACTCGGAGACACACATTCCACTGTCGTATCACATTCTACTCCAAATATCATATCATTTCTATAATTCATAACATTACAAGTATACGGAGCTGATGGCAAAATATCATTATAAGAAGAATAAGTATACAATGAACCATGAGAAATTAAATGACACGCAAATTTTGTAGAAACAGAACTGTTAGATATTCCCGAATTATCATCTATCGCTATAACCAAATTATCAATTCCATTATAATTAAAAACACTATCTAGCACAAAAGTATTCCACCCTTGTTCACAAATCATTTCCCCTGAATAGACTAGCTTCAAATCAGAAAAAGGCACATAAACTCTATTAGACAAACTTGTCACAGCAGTATGTCCCATATAAATATTACAATTAGTTTTATTTACTGTTGACGTTCCATTAAGAAAAAAGGATATACTATTGATATTAGCACTACCATTAATTTCACTAGCCATCACCAATTGTTGGGTATAATTATATTTTGAATTCGAATAATAAGGAAGATAATTTGCATATATAACCGTATCTGGATCTTTTATAACAAAATCTCGTCCTACTACGCAAGGTGTCGTAAAATTCAAAGAATCCCAATCCGAATAAAATAGATTGTTGCACAATGCTCTCACCATTACCGTATAGTCAGCTTTGGGCTGCAAGTTGGAAAACATATAATAATCATTGGAAGTCTCTCCTGAGGCCACCTCATTTCTATATCGGTCCAGCAGTTTATATTCAAAACCAGTTAAATCATTCAATGCCACATTCATCATTTCTCTCCAACGAACAAAAGCAGAACGTCCCTCTACATTAGCCAAGAAAATATTATTTATAGGCGGACAAGTAGGCACATCCATACACTTAATATCTAATTCAGCATAAACTAGAGCTGATGAATTATTATGAATTTTCTCTACCGAAACAAAAACATCACCCATTATATATCTAATCTCTGAAACATCTTCACTTTGTTCGGAAGAATACAAAAGCCTTCCAGTTGTATCGGAACCCAAAAATATTTTCATAATACAATTAACTTCATTACGAGGTAATGTTATTTTAAACTGAGTCTCCGTATCAGTTGGAATTAATCTAACCCCTGCTAGAACATCCTCTTCAAGGAAATTATCTCCTTTATTAAATATTATTTTAGAACTACATGTCTCATAATCAGTATAACCTATAGGTACATAATACAAACCAGGCTTTACTGTTATAGGACCTCGCCACATGCTATGTTCTTCATCGCCACAAACAGTCCTTACATAGAAATCATAAACCATGCTAGAATCCAAATCATATATAGTTTCTCTATTATTATGAGTTGTTTCTATTATATTTTCGGTATACTGAGTATAGGGAATAAAATCTTTAGGACCATATATAACCTCGGCATTAGCCGATGGATCTATATCCCATTTTAGCGATACCGAATTAGGATTAGTACCTACTAAAACAAAATTAGTAGGACGCGAACATATAGGTATTGTATGAATAGATATATCATCTATCAAAACACTACTTCTATTATTTCTACCATTCACAGAAATTGGTGGCACCTTATACACAATATGATTTCTTACACTATCCACAGGAAAACTAGAGAAATCCACATCGTATTCCACCCAATCCATTCCTGGCGGAAGATACAGTGTATCTATCGGATAATATGAATTATTGTCCAACACTATAATTCCATTAATAAGTTCACTACTCATCAACCCTACTTCTAAAATAGCAGTCGAAGTATTGACCATATTATTCTTTGCATAAAATGAAGTTTTCAAATTAGCAATAGAAACTTGATAAGGATGTATATACGCCGAAACCAAACCAGAAGGTAAAGAAGTAGAACTCGTTAGACTCACACATTTTTCGTTTGAATGAGCTTGGCCATAAGTTACTAATGGTATTAATGACGTAGAATTTTGATAAGATAACCAATTACAACTTATTTCTGAATTCTCGAAACCTAAACTAATAAAACTATAAGTTAATGGATGCAATTCAAAATTCTCGAAACAAGGCAATTCCAAATTATAAGAGTAACAACTCATCCTAAATCTTGACTCAAGCTTAGGAGCTGAAACATTACCTTGAGAACAAACCTTACTTAAATACACATCGTAAGGATAGTACGATGATAAATTCGACAAAGTACAAGATGGAGTAGATAGCGACAAAACGGTTCCATATCCAGCATTGGGAATAAAACCTGAAACACCGTATTCCAAAAGCCAATTAGCATTAGGATCTTCTGACTTCCAGTTTATGAAAACAACATTATCATCAAAAATATTTGGTACAACTTTCATATTAGATGTTTCCACAAAACACAATGGAGCATAATCTACTTCAATTTCTTTAAGATAAGTAAAATATTCAGTAGAGTGAGTAGATGCATTTAAATATGAATTATATCTATCCGTATTATTTGTTATAGCAATATACTTACCTGTTCCTGTATATTCTGACAAAGAAACCCAATAATCATCATACATTATAAATTCCTGGATAGAAATCGTATCTACTTGTACTAAGGTCGATAAATCATACCTATCTGTCATTACTCCTACAATTATACTATAATCTGAAACACTAAAAATATGTTTTGCTCTAATTCTAAGACCCAATCTTTGAATGTCAACATCATCTGCAACAGGTGGAAGCACTAATGTTGTAGGTGTAAATAAAATCAAATACTCGCCATTACTATTAGGCTCAAAATAAGAATTTACATACAAACATGAATCATCATCAAACGTTTCTCCCAAATTAGAAAAAACATACGGAAGAGAAGCAGAATCAATATAAGCACACATAGACAAAGTTGCTCCATTGGCATGTACCCATTCCGATGTATCAGAGCCAGACACCTTACATACATATAAATCATACTCCGTATTTGGTTCTAAATTAGTAAACGTATAACTATTAGAAGAACCCACATTGATGGCAGAAGCTTGTGCCGAATCAGCACCACTTTCGTCCAGCACTGCAGCCACCAAAAAACTACAAGAATCCTCACTATCCCATGTAAATGAAAGAGAAGATTGCGTATAATCTGTAAGCTTGGGATTCATAGGAATAGAACATGAAGGCTCTGGGCGTGTAAATAATAAATACTTATTATTATCGGGATAGACACTACTGCTTGTACCAGTATAGCTAGCAGAATTTCTATATACTACACTATTTGCATAATAGCTAAGAGTCATGTAGCCCATAGGGGTAGACAAAGCTATTTGCCCCATATTGTAATAATAATTACTACCATTGCTTGCAGGATTCTTACGATAAACCAACACTATATCATTAGTAGTTTCGTGCAATTGTATCTGATTAATAGAACTTTCATAAGACGAAATCTGCGTTTCAACTACAAACACTCTATTAGGTGCATTACCTACTACTTCATACTTTAAATACCCTGTAGTTGATAATAAAGGAGTAGAATTCGATGGGGAAAGTGCTACTATTTTAGGACTATCCTTCATAAATCCTCCTCTGTGACAAAATACAGAATATTGGGCATCTAATACTTCGTGATTACCAAGATAAAGAGCCGCATTCTTCAATGTAACGTAGGACGAAGATATTTCCCCTAAAGAAAAAGTAAAGCCCATATTTATCAGTTCAGATTTTGCACCTTGGTTATTTTCATTCCACACCAAAGTAGCATTCGCAGTCAGTGGTATCCACTTCGTGCTATCTATTCCATGCTGAAATCCATAGCTCGAAAGATTCTGAGAAAATACGTTTATTCCAAAAAACAACGCAATTACTAACGAAAATACTCTTTTTTTCATAATAATAGAGTTTTAGTTACATAATTAATTTTCTATATATCAGATACTTTTATATCAAATTAAAAAGTATATTTTTTATTAGACATCGCAAAGATACTACTTTTTCTTCTTCTAGCCAAATTATAATCAATAAAAAAACACAAATACATCAAAAAAAAGAATAACCATGCTACTCTTATAGAGAAAAACGCAAGAAATAGCCTATAACAGCCATAGGAAATAAATTCTACCATCCAATAATATAACCTAACAAAATAGCTATAGCCAACACTTCATAACCGCGGATATGAAGTGTATTTTTAATAATTCCTACATCCTATAAAATATCATCATGCAATAAAAAACTTTTGCGTGAATTACATTTTTTAATTGAAAAAAAGTAGAAACCTTGTAAAGAAAATTTCACGAATCACCCGTAATGCAATTTTTAGAAGTTACCCAAAATAAAATAATAGCTAAGCAAAAAAATATAAAAGCCTAGAGATAAAATATAAAAGCTCCTGTAATAAAAAAAAATCTCCCCACTATATTTCCAAAATTCAAGGCTTGGTTTTTATATTCCAAGCCTTGAATTTAATATTTCAAAGCTTGAATTTAAAAAACCAAGGCTTGAATTATACTTTTAGCACGGACAGGATAAACTTTTAGTACGGAGAAAAATTATTTTTACAGCGGAAAGAAATATTTTTCTTACCTATAGGCAACTGAATGAAAGGAGTATAAAAAAAGCAACGAGTAGTAGCATATTATCTACCACTCGTTGCCTTATATTGACAAAGTCAATATTTCATAGATCACCGACAAGCATTTTTTTCAAATTGCCTTTATCTAGTTTTTAAGAGAGATACTCTTCTATTTGTTTCAACGTAAAAGCCAGCATATCATCACCAGCATAGTAAGCTCTGTACCATTTCAACGTCATTTCAAGAGCTTTGCGAGCTTTCCAACGCGGTGTCCAGTGTAGGCACTTTTCAGCCTTTTCTATATCCAAGCGAAGAAGTCCAGCTTCGTGAGGCTGATTCACTTGTTCGGGAAACACCAGTTTGCCCGTACCCCATATATCCAAAGCCATCTCTGCCATTTCGCCAACGGTAGCCACATCCGCAGGATAAGGACCAAAATTATAGCCCTCGTTATAATCCAATGGATTTTCGCTCATTTTTTTGGCTAGCAACAAATAGCCAGTTAATGGCTCTAACACATGCTGCCACGGACGCACAGCCTTAGGATTGCGAATACTTACATCAGAGCCTGCGACTAAAGCCCTCACAATGTCGGGCACCAAACGGTCGGCAGCCCAATCGCCACCACCTATCACATTGCCTGCTCTAGCCGAAGCCACGGACTTAAGGTGCTGTGAGTAGTTAGCCACGTTGAAGAAACTATTTCTATAGCTATCTATAACTATTTCAGCAGCAGCCTTGGAAGCGCTGTAGGGGTCGTATCCTCCAAAAGGGTCGGTTTCCTTATACGCCTGACCCGTCTCGTTGTTTTGATACACCTTGTCGGTAGTTATCATTACTGCTACACAGCGTTTTTCCAAGCTACGCATAGCTTCCAACACATTGGCAGTACCCATCACATTTATATCAAAAGTATCTATCGGAATAGCATACGACGTTCTTACAATAGGTTGAGCAGCAAGATGGAATATAAAATCGGGCTGAAAATCGAGTATCGTAGCCCTAAGTTTTTCTATATCTCTCACGTCGCCTATTACAGATTTGGCACATTGTTTTTCGCCTATAATAGAGTGCAAATCAGGCGATGTGGCAGGCGACAAAGCATAGCCCACCACTTCAGCTCCCAGATGGGTAAGCAAAGTTGTCATCCACGAGCCTTTAAATCCAGTGTGCCCAGTGACAAGTACTTTCTTATGTGCAAAGGTTTCTTTCATAAGCCAATTTAAGTATTGAAAGTGCTAGTTATTGAGTTCTATTATATTTATAATTGTATTATCTTTCGTTCCAAATCTTCCACGGAGCGTTTCCACTTTCCCATAGGCGTTCAAGGTTATCCTTGTCGCGTTTGGTGTCCATGCAATGCCAAAAGCCATTGTGCTTAAAAGCTTTAAGCTCACCCATAGCAGCAAGTTCTTCCATCGGAGATTTTTCAAGCACTGTATCGTCGCCAGCTATATGGTCAAAGATTTGAGGATTAAACACCATAAATCCACCATTTATTACACTACCATCGGTATCGTTTTTCTCTCTAAAAGAGTTGATTGTAGTTCCGTCTTCGGACATATCAATCACACCAAACTTTTGTCCTACATTCACAGTAGTTATAGTGGCTATCTTACCATGGCTTTGATGGAATTTCAACAAAGCATCAATATCCACATTGCTCACACCATCGCCGTAAGTAAGTAGAAATGGCTCATTACCAATGTACTTTTGTATTCTTTTCACTCTTCCGCCAGTCATGGTATTCAGTCCAGTATCCACCACAGTCACCTTCCAAGGGTCTACCTGCATAGTGTTGTGTACCTGCAAACGGTTACCATCCGAAAAATCGAATGTAACGTCGGAATTATGCAAGTAATAATCAGCAAACCACTCTTTTATGATGTATTGTTTATAGCCTGCACATATTATAAAATCATTAAAGCCATAATGAGAGTAAATCTTCATTATGTGCCACAAAATTGGCATTTCGCCAATACCCAACATTGGTTTGGGTTTTAGATGGCTTTCTTCGCTTATTCGCGTACCGTAGCCTCCGGCTAATATCACTACTTTCATAGCATTTATTCTTAAAAAAAACTGTGCAAAGTTACAGCTTTTTGCCCAATTTATTCAAAATCAGACCCGATTTTTTGCGTTAAAAATACATAACATCACTTCACACTCTCTATAACATTTTGACATACAGAAGCATTGAATAATACAGAAAATACAAATATTCTACACCTTCCAAAATAGTTTTCTAGTTCACTAATTGCTATATTTTGTACATCACCGAAAAATAAAGAACGTTTTCATCGAACGAATAAAAAATATTTCTTATCTTTGCAGAAGAAATGAGGAGTTATAATTACTCTTAATTGGGTAATAACAAAGATACTATAATAAAATATACTATGAAAATATTGCACACATCCGATTTACATTTGGGCAAAAAGCTCTTACACCGAGACAGACTAGAAGAGCAAATGATGGTGATGGATGAAATAATATCCATAGCCGAGGCAGAAGAGGTGGATTTAGTATTGGTGGCTGGCGACTTATTCGACAACTACAGCCCTTCCGCAGCTGCTCAAAAATTAATGTATAGCTCATTACAACGACTAGCCAACGATGGCAAACGTCCTATTATATGCATTGCAGGCAATCATGACAGCCCCGAACGCATTGAAAGCGTAGAGGCTCTTGCTGATGTGTCGGGGATATTCCTTCTAGGATACCCTAATAGTAAAACCGACAACTCTATACCTCACAGTCATATAAAGATAACAAAAACCGACGAAGGATTTATGGAATTAATATTACCCCATATCTCCTACCCTATTCGAATAATACACACTCCCTTTGCCAACCACGACAGGATGAAAACCTTTGTGGACTTGGATTCGCCCGAAGCTCAACTGCGTACGGAACTTCAGAAAAAGTGGCAAAGCCTATGCAACCAATATTGTAATAGCGATGGAGTGAACATACTTATGTCTCACCTATTCGTAACCAACGGCAAAGACGACACTTCCATATCCGAACCCGACGACGAGAACCCAATAATGGCAGGAGGTGCTTCGGCCATATATACCGAAAATATTCCGCAAGAAATACAATACACTGCCCTAGGACATTTGCACCGTTGTTTCAGACTAGGTACAAGAGAAATATGGTACAGCGGCAGTCCTTTGGAATACAGCTTTGCCGAAAGCGAACAAGATAAATTTGTGCTAATATCAAACATAGAGCCAAACAAAAAAGCTGAAACAAAAAAAGTAGCCCTCACTACGGGATACAAACTAGTGTGCAAGACATTCGACTGTCCAAACGAAGCATGTCAATGGCTTACAGATAATCCCAATGTGTGGGTAGACTTAACAATCCAAACCGATGAATTTCTTACAGCAGCACAAACCAAGATGATTAACGATTCACACAAAAGAATAGTCACCTTGCGTCCGCTAGTAACGAATACAAAGTCCGACACAATAAACGGCTCGAACATAGCAGAGCTTATAAAAGACAAAGATGCACTGTTTGCTAAATACTTTGAAACCATAAACGGACAAAGCCCAAATGAAGAAATAATGAATTTGTTCCACGAAATACTTGCTCAATAATGATACCAGTAAAATTAACTCTATCAGGAATATACTCATACAAAGAAGAAAAACAAACCATCGACTTCCGAAAGCTAACTTCCGAAAACATCTTTGGTATCTTTGGCAAGGTGGGCAGTGGCAAATCCACCATACTCGAGGCTATAATATATGCCCTTTACGGCAACGCCGAAAGAATAGGAAAAAATGACGTAAAATACAATATCATGAACTTGAGTTCAAACAAATTGTACATTGAATTTGAGTTTATAGCCGGTGAAAACAACAACGAGTACCTAATAACAGTGGAATACTCTAGAAAGAAAAATAATTTCACCGAAACGGATGCCACCAAAAGAAAAGTATACATAAAAGAGAACGACAAATGGTTAGAGCTAGATAGCAAAGACGAAAAGAATAGTACAGAAAATATAATAGGTCTGAGCTTGGAAAATTTCCGCAGAGTAATAATCATCCCCCAAGGAAAATTCCAAGACTTCATACAGCTGAAAAGCAAAGAACGCACAACAATGCTTGCCGAAATATTTCCAGAGCTGAAACAGTACAACCTATTCGACAAAACTAAAAAGCTAATAGGCGAAACATTGTCGGCCATAGGCAACATTGATGGACAACTAAAACAGCTATCCGACATAAGCGAAGAAGCACTTAACGCCGAAATTGCTAGTCAAAAAACAATAGCAGAGCAAATAAAAAGGACGGCGTTGCTAATAAAAGAAAAAGAGGAGAAAGCTAACTCCATGAACAAACTACAAAAACTAATCCAAGAGCTAAACGAGAAAATAAGCAAGCTAGAACTCTTGGCATTGGAAG
>JAFZEK010000059.1 GCA_017560705.1 Bacteroidales bacterium
CCGAAAGAATGGCTTACTAAGATGGTGGAAGCAGAGGCTACACCATTAGAAATCATGAAAGAGAATCCAATCATGGTTTGCACTATTTGGTTGGCTGCTAGTGTTTCGGCTCCAAGTTTTCCCATCATGAGAGTTACGAGGGTGAGGCTGAACAGTTCCAATGTCATTTGTGTGGCTATAGGTGTGCCTACTTTTATTATTTTCCACTGTTTGGAAAGCGATGTTTTAGCCCAAGAAAATGCTTTTAAGTATGAACTATATTTCTTTTGGCTAAGGATTGTAAAGTAGAACACTATAGGCATAAGTAGACGTGATACGAACGTGGCTACTCCTGCTCCGGTGGCTCCAAGTTCGGGGAATCCCATATAGCCGTAGATGAATACAAAATTAAGAAGGATGTTCAGAATATTGCACCCTATGGTAATAATCATAGCTACAACGGTATTCCCTACTCCTTCCAAAAATTGCTTGAAAGATAAGAATACTAAGTAGGGGATAAGTGACACTGTAACCCAATAATAGTATCCGTTTAGTTCGTTCAACACTTCTGATGGCTGTCCTAGTAGTGGTAGAAACTTATTAATAATAAATAGTAGCAGACAAGATAAAATGCCGATGGCGAAATTCAGAAGCATGGAGTTTTGAAATAGTTTTCCAGCTTCGTTGTTATTATTATTTACAAATTGTACACCTACTAGTGGCGTAAGGGCTATGGCTATACCTGTGCCTATCATTGCTACATTAGTTATAATGGAACACGACAAAGATACTGCAGCCAATGGCACTGCACCCAAATGTCCTACCATTATGGTGTCCACTATTTGTACTATGGACTGTCCGGCAAATGATAGTATGACAGGTAGTGCTATTGTTAAGTTCTTTGTATAGTAGCGTTTAGGTATAGTTATCATCTTGCGTGTGTGTTGCCTCTTTTAGTGAAATTCCTCATAAGAAAATGTCCCTCTAAGGTGAAAAATCTCAGAGGGACAATGTTGTGTTATAGTAAGAAATATAATCCCGAGATGTTATTATTCCATTAATTCTTGTGCTTCTTGAATAGACACGATGATTGCTTTAAATTCTTCTTCAGTTATTTCGTTGAAGCCGGCAGGAAGAAGAAATTCAGCATCTTTTAATTTTTCTTTCTTTACTTCAGTAGCTTTGTATGTTGTTGTAATGTTGTTATCTGCTGTAATAACTAATTCCAAAGGTACACCTTTTAAGCCGGGAGCTAAGATTAAGTCATATTCAGGACCTATTTCGTCGGTATACCAAATTTCAAAACCTTTGTCGTTGCCTTCGTCGTCGAATAAGTGGTAACGAGCTTTCTTAGCTTGCAATCCAGCTATTTCTTTTGTTTCACCTGCTATGTATTCTATGTAGAAACCTTCAGTGCAAGGTATTGTTAGGCTGTCTATTTCTGCTTGGCTTAGTTCTTGTTTTAATATTATTTTTCCATCTCCTTGGTAAGAGCAATCCCACAAATCCATAGATTTGATGTAATTTATAATTTGGCTAAAGTCTTGCATAGCATATAATTTTCTGCCTTTTACTAGCTGTTGAGCCCAATCTGTTTTATAAAGACAGTTGTCATCGTAGAACTTTAATGCTATTTCTTTTGTTTCGCCTGCACTTTCTACTGAGTATTTTATAGTGCCTCGGAAGTTGTTCTTTTGGGCGGATAAATTAAATACTGCCACCGTCATAAGACCCAAAAGGGTCAAAGCTTTCAATGATTTTCTCATATCTGTATATTTATTATTTGTGTATTTATATTATTTCTCTTTTTAAACGTTTGCAAAAGTACGAAAAAAAAACGACCCTGCCAAATCTTGTCTCATGTTTTTTACTCTCTGTTGAAAAACAGTTATGTAAATGCTCTCAATGTGTCTAAAAACAATTGTTTTGCTCTATTTGTTGCTTTGAAAATTCTCTTTGCCAATAGTTTTTTTCCACGAAAAGGAGTTTTTTGTTTTCATAGCTGCTCTCTGCGATTGAGCTTTATTTTTTGCTTTTGGTGAAAAGAGGAGGCTATAAAACCTCCTCTATCGTGTAAATAATTTTATGATATGTTAAACAATGAATTTCATTTCTCTGCATTCAAAGTCCGTTGATGGCTGTTCTTTAGTTTATTGCAGCCAAGTATTCTTTGTATATTTCGGCTTCTTTCTTTTTGCCTCTTTTTTCGCAGCTTTCAATCATTATTTTATATAGCTTTCTGTATGCAGCACGTTCATCAAGGCCTTGAGCTCGGTTTATTGCCACCCATTGAGGCATAAAGTTGTTGTCCACTTGGTCGGCATCTATCATTCTGGTCATCACCATTTCGGCTGCATATAGGTTATTGCTTCTTAGGTATATGTCTTTTAGAATGTTGTATGCTCCACCGTATTTGTGGTTATGTTTTATTATAGATTCGCAGATGTCTATAGCTTTTTGTGCGTCGTTCATCATTAAGTATGAGTAGGCTACGAAGTAGTTGCAGTTGTCGTCGTTGGGGTCGAAACTCAAGAACTTGTTCAAGTACACAAGGCTACTGTCGGGGCGACCCTTTTGCAAATATATTTCTCCCATATTTAATAGTGCTGTTTCGTTGTACTCGTTGTCGGCCAATGCTCTGTTGTAGAACATTATAGCACTATCTAGTTTGCCTGCATTTTTCAAATTGCTAGCAGTGTAGTCGTCTTTGCTACTGCGTTTTAGCACTAAGCATATAGGTTTGCCGTCCACGTCTACAGTATACACTGTGTTTTTTGGTGGAAAAGCTTGACTGTTCATGTATTCGGGCGATATGCCTGTTACTGTAAAGATGGCGTAATCCCAATCTACGTTACCTTTTTGATACCATCTCGCAAAGGTCACTTTGTAGTCTGCTGTGTCGTTTCGGAAGTAGTTTTTCACGCTTGGAACGTGCCAGCTAGCCACTTTTATTTTGTCGTCTTTCTTCTCATTCTTAGTGTTTTCCAATATCCATTCGGCAGCTTCGCGAGTGGAGTGGTAGTAATAATCCATTTCATATTTTCCCCATGCGTTGCTAGTGCCGCCCACTATTTCGTTGAAGTATACGTATTGATAAGGGTGGTTTTTTACTATATGACATGCCGGAAGTATAAGCATTACGAATGGCAGTGCCACTAGTATCATTTTTGTTTTCTTGTTTTGAACCAAATCAATAAGCAAACTGAAACCCAAACCGGCAAATGCCACCATTGATGGGTATACGAACATAGCGTGTCGCCAACCTCCATAAACGTTTGATTTTTGATATATTATCCAGAATACCGGGAACACGAAAGTGAACAGCAATAGGCTGCTCCAAAATATTTTGTCTTTGTTTTTGCCTATAAGTATAAGGTGCATTATTATGCCGGCTATGACTGCCAATGGTATGGTCATGAGGATGAACTTTGGTGTGTAGTACCACGGCAAAAGGTCGCTCCATTGCATTTCTCCTTCAAATACTTGTCTTATGGCTATGGCAAATTGTGTCATATTTTCCATAGTGTCCATAAAGTTGGCTATAGGCGATTTTAGAAGGAATGGCCACAACAAAATGGCAATAACCAAACCTACTGCTGATATGCCAATGCCCCAACCAAGCATTAGTTTCAACTCTTTGAAGCCCTGTCCCTTGAATAGTCCTCCTTTTTTATTTCTTATGAACCAATATATAGCACCGAACAATCCGAAATATGCTACTATTAACAGACCGGCAAATCTTACGCTTATGGCAAAGCCGATAGAAACGGCGAACAACACTGCCGTTTTTATCTTTATCTTAGGGAACTCTTGCAAGAATCTTACTAGGCAATATATGCCAAACGCCATACCTGTAGCCAATGGCAAGTCCTTTAGATTGTTGAAGCTATGACCTAAGAATCTAGGCGATAAGAATATTAGCGCAAAAGTTATGGCTGCTCCTCGCCATCCTGCCAAGCGGTAAACTACAAGGGCTGCAAACAGCATTGCTAGCCATCCGAATATACTATTTATTATATGTCGGGCGGAGTAGGTGTCTTCTATTCCAAATATCTTTGCCACCACGTAGGCCAAGTTGTCTACACTTTGACCATAGTAGGGGAGGTTATATTCCGGTGTCACTACGGCGGCTGTGCTATCGGCTCCGCCTGTAGCATAGTAGTTGTATACATTTACAGCGTGTTCGGCGTGGAAATGCTCGTCGCCGCTCATGCCTGCTCCTGTGCTCATACATATTATACTTATAAGGCCCAAGCCTGCAAGGGCCAAAAACACCCATTTCCATACACTGTTTTTGCATTCGATTGGAGAAACTTCTATGCTAGAATTGTTTTTCTCGGTTGTAATGTTGCTCACTTTGTTGTGTTTTGTTTTCATTCCGGATTGTTATTTTTGTTTTTAGAGAATACGAATGTCTTGTTTAGCACAAATCCTAGGAGCCCCACAGGTATAGCCATTACTGCTCCTGCTATATAGCTGCTTAGCCCTAGAATTTTTAATAACTCCACGCCTGCCACATTGCAAATGTAGACTACGCAGTAGACTGCCAAAAAGCGAAATATAAGTCTGTTATCCTTGTTCTTAAACACCAAAATGCCGTAGGTTTTGAAGTTGAAAAGAACGCCCAATACTGTGCTGCCTAGCACGGCTAAGGGGTCGGATAAACCAAAAAATATTAGTAGCGAAAACACTCCATAGCCAAACGCTGTGCTGAGCCCTGCCACTAGTACGAAACGGATAAACTCCGCTGTTATATACTTCTTTATTATGTCTATCATGCAAAGCAAAGATTTGAAGTTGCTATAAAAAAACGTTGCAAAGATACGATTTTTTTTTAATATGAGCAACTTCTAAAAACACCATCTGTGCAAAAGCCCATAAGACAAAAACTTATCTTCACAGAATATGGTGTCTTTAGAAGTTACCCTTTCTTTGACGGGTGTATTTATTCCCGTTTCTATTTCGTTTTTACTATGCGAGTAGAGTAATTATCTATCTTTATGATATATACACCGTCGGAGTAGGTAGAGAGGTCGAACGTGAGCTTAGCGGCTTGTGCTTGCTTGGTTTGTAGCAAGGTGCCGTGGATATTATAGATATGCACTTCTTTGTTCTCATAAC
>JAFZEK010000060.1 GCA_017560705.1 Bacteroidales bacterium
CCACAAGCTTATCTAACACACTACGCCGCATTTCATTTATCAGAGCAGCCGGTATAAACCATGGATTTACAAAATTCAACACTATATCTTGTATCACAAATGGTGTATCTCCTGTTTTAGACAATTGAGTTTTTATTTGCTCAACAGCACGTTGTGGATTAGAGGCAGCTATTTTTTCTACTTTTAATTCAAAAGACGCTATATTACCTTCGCTATCTTTTGCTTGCAGTAAATATCCATCAATATTTTGTTCCAAAACAAAATTTACAACTATCTTTCGTTCACTAGTCTTATTTTGGAGTTTTTTTTCAAATAGATAATCATTGTTTCTATACAATATCGTACCTTTAGTCAATTGTATTGGTTTGTTTATTTGAACTTTATTCCCTTCTCCCCTATTCACTAAACAACCTTGCAACTGATTTTTCTCATCAAAATAGCATAAACCATCGCCAGCTGTCAGCATTTCCTTACAATCTGTTTCTATAACATTTTTATATGTTTTCTTCACTTTCCCTACTCTTTTCCCTAATGATTTTTGAGTAGAAAATGATGCCATAGACTTACGTTCTTCTAAAAAATAATCAGTCAATCCTCTATTGAAAGTTCGCTCTAAATCTGGTTCGAAATTAAAATTCACTATACCAAAAGATGACTTTTCATATCCATCTTGAGCATTTAATGCATCATCTATCAACTTTCTATAACTTGCCGTTACATTTTTCAGATAGCTCAAATCTTTAAGCCTACCCTCTATTTTAAACGAAGAAATACCAGCTCTAAGAAGTTCATCAATATGATTTTTTGCCGAAAAATCTTTTAACGACAACAAATGTTCCGAATGCTTAAGCATTTTACCTTGCTCGTTAAACAAATTGTACGACGATCTACAAGGCTGAGAGCAATTACCTCTATTTCCACTATGCTCGTTAATAGACTGACTAAGATAACACTGCCCACTATAGCAAACGCATAATGCACCTCCTACAAAAGATTCTAAATCTACATTTGGTAACTGTGAATGAATATTACTTATTTGATTTATTGACAATTCACGACCTAGTATTATACGTTCGAAGCCAACTTTCGACAAAAACTTTATTCTATCAACATTTATATTATGAGTTTGGGTACTTGCATGTAAAGCTATAGGAGGCAAGTCGACTTCTAGCAGCCCTAAATCTTGAATAATAAGAGCATCTACCCCTTCCGAATAAATTCTATTTATCATTGCTATCGCATCGTCAAATTCATTATCAAATAGCAATGTATTGAATGCCACATAAACTTTTGCGCCATAAATATGTGCATACCGCACCAATTTTCCAATATCTTGAATAGTATTTGCTGCTGCCACCCTAGCCCCAAATTTTGGAGCACCAATATATACGGCATCAGCTCCATGATTTATAGCTTCGATTCCATAATCTAGATTTTTTGCTGGCGACAATAGCTCTATCTTTCTCATCACTACTACTTAAAAAGTATTTCTATTTCAGACACAGAAGAATTTCCACCAAAATTCACATTACCATACCCCGATGCTATAATTCTACTACTATCTATACCTAAATTCACCAAATAGTTTTTTATACTTTCTGCGCGTTCTACACTCAAATAATATGCTTCCTGACTTTCTTTCAAATTCACCTTGCTAATAATTTCTATTTTACAATTAGAATTTAATTTCAAGAAATCAACCAAATAATTTAAACTTAAATAAGATTCATCAGTTAAATTTACTGTTCGATCATTTTTATAAGTTATATATAATGGTATTTTTTCCGCATCTTTTTTCAACCTTTCTAGTGAAAAACAATCTATTTCTACTTTTTTAGAAACTTCTTCACCAATAATTTTCATAGGTGAATAATAATCTTCCATAAGATTAAACACAAAATATCTCTTATTTCTAAACAATTCAATAGTGTAATCTTCTCCATTTTCAAATCGGTGTTTACCAATCTCTTTTTTTGAATCATAATCCCAAATAGTAACAAGAGGTTTATTTGTATGAGAAAAATAATCTATACTTCTATTAGGACACAATTCTACCACTTTCAAAAAATCATCTCCACTTCTAGGTAAACTGATAGAATACACCTCATATTTTCCGCTTCTATCACTTACAACATAAAGTTCAGTCTCATCGTAATTTAAAGACAATGACATCTCACGATATCCACTATTAGAAAGTTTTCCGATATTTTGTGGCTTAGACCATTGCGTCCACGACAAAGTATTTGTTCGTGTAGTTTTATATATATCTGTATAGCCTAATCCGCCATGTCCATCAGAACAAAAATACATTGTTTTCATATCTTTACTCATTACAGGAGAACGTTCAGAATAAACCGTATTTACAGAATCCCCCAAATTAATAGGATTACCCCAACCTTCTGAATTATTCTTTATTGGAAGAAAATAAATATCAGAAGCCAAAGCAGTATCCCCATGAAAATAACCCCCCGATGGAGTAATATTAAATCCACATCTACGATCACTTACCATAAGTATACCACTACCATCTGGCAACATAAAAGCATCACCATCATAAGCTTCAGTATTTACCGGTTGCGACAATACAGACTGTAAATACCATTGATTGTTTAGGGTATCTAAAATTGCAACACATATATCCTCATCCTTACCTATAAGCATTTTTGTATCATTATCGTAAAGAGAATAAACTGACAACCCTTCATTTTCTATGTTATAAAACAACAAATCAGAAACTTCTGCCCAATAACCTTTTATATTTTTTGCTATTGCAATCTTCGTTTTACCACTTACATTATCAATTTTGGTATAAAAACAATAATCACCCTTTTGAGTTGGCACCATATTCAATACTTCAACCTTAGGCGAAAACACATTAGCGA
>JAFZEK010000061.1 GCA_017560705.1 Bacteroidales bacterium
AAAGCAATTTTTAGAAGTTGGCTAAAATAATCCGGCAATGTTGCCTCCGCAGCAGTCTACAGCAGCACCGGTAACGCTGCTTAGGCAGTTGTTGAGTTTTAAAACTCTTAAAGTGCCTAAGAAAGCAAATATAATAGCTTCTTTATAATCAACAACATCTTTTGAAGGGATATGAATAGAGCAGTTGGCAAGGGTCGACAGTCGTTCTATAAGAAATTTATTCAATGCTCCGCCTCCGGTAATTATAACCTCGTTGATTTGTTCGGTATTCAAGACAGATGATATTTGCATAGCTATATGCTCCACGCAAGTACGCAACAAATCGATGGTAGGAATATCAGAAGACATAAGAGGAATAATATTTTCAACGAACCATTCTTTTCCCAGGGATTTAGGAGCTGTTTTTTTGTAGTATTCTAAATTGTTCAGGGAGTATAGCAATTCCTGATTCACGTTGCCAATTCTTGCACAATCACCGTCTTTGTCGTAATGCATACCAATCCTAGAAGCAAGATAGTTTAGCACCATATTGCAAGGCGATATGTCGAAAGCAATACGCTCGTTGGCTCTGCAGAAAGACACGTTGGAGAAGCCTCCAAGATTTAAGCAAGCTCCATATTTTGCAAAGAGCAGGTCGTCGCCAATGGGGACAAGCGGAGCCCCTTGGCCTCCTAAGGCAACATCGAGGGTGCGAAAATTGCCAATAACTTGGCATTTTGTTTCGGCCGCAATGCTGTCTATATCTGCTATTTGCACAGTGACGCCAATCTCCGGACGGTGAAAGATGGTGTGGCCATGAGATGCTATAAAATCTAGCTTCGGCACAGAGTACATAGAACGAAATTCATTAACCTTTTGTCCGAAATAATGACCTAAGTCTACATTAGTTTTAGCAAAAAGCCATGCCGAAGCATTCTCTAATTCCGATAGGCGTTTTATCCACTCTGCAGAATAGGGAAAGTTATGAGAAGCCAACAGTTCGAAGCTCCACCTGTGGGTGAAAGTAAATTTACAATAGGCAACATCCAAACCATCCAACGATGTGCCAGACATCAAACCTATTGAATAAACGATAATTGAATCCATAATTGTAAAATAGTTAGTTTGACGCAAAATTACATGTTTTTTCTTGTATGAGCAAAGGTTTTACGATAGTTTTTTCTTGCAGCAATAAAAAAAACGTATATTTGCAAAAACATTGCATTAGATATGAATCTATATAAATTAAACGATAACAATATATTACCACTATCTGATATAATAGCTACCATAGGAATGTTTGATGGTGTGCATATAGGACATGGCAAAATACTGTCTTTTTTGAAAGAAAAAGCTGCAGACCTAGGTCTTACACCGTTGGTGCTTACTTTTGACAAACATCCACGCCATGTGCTTATGAACGATGCTGACAATTTTAAGTTGCTGAATACTTCGGAAGAACGCTACTCGTTGTTGCAAAGCCATGGCATTGATAATATAATGGAGATAGGCTTTAGCCCCGAAATAGGTTCGTTATCTACCTACGATTTTTCGCTACGATATTTGGTGAACACACTGCATATTAAAGCTCTTGTTGTAGGCTACGACAATATGTTTGGCAATAAACAAATCAACGATTTTAACCGTATATATGAACTTGGTAAGGCTTATAATTTTAGTATCTTTGAAGCCACATCGTTGATATATAAAGATATAGAGGTGAGTTCTACACAGGTTCGTAAGGCATTGAACACCGGGGATGTAGAACTGGCCAACGCTATGCTCGGCTATAAATATTTTGCCCATGGCTGCATAATAAAAGGTCGGCAAATAGGTAGAACCATTGGTTTTCCGACAGCCAATATAGAGCTTTCGGACCACCTGAAAATGTTGCCCAAAGAGGGTGTGTATGCTACAACCATAAATCTGAACGGAAAGAATTATATAGGAATGGCTCACATAGGCCCTACGCCTACCTTTGAGTCGTACAAGCCTACCTTTGAGATTCATATTATTGATTTCAACGGCGACATTTATGGGCAGCACATAGAGGTGCAGTTCTTAAAGAGGATACGCGAGATACAGAAGTTTGAAAGTTCTCAGGCTTTGATGATGCAGCTGGAGGCTGATAAAAAACAATGTATACAACTATATCAATAGTAGTAATGAATAAAAGTGTAGCTATAATAATACTAATGGTGTTTTCGTTGGTGAAAGGCAATGTTGCAGCACAGGAGACACGTGTGTATAAATCGCTAAGCGAGATTGAAAACCCCGACAGCGTGTACATTCTTTCGCTAAAAAGAATGCGACTAAGGGAGTTTCCTCAGGAGATACTGAAGCTGAAAAACCTGAGAGAGCTAGACCTAAAATGCAACAAGCTGCGAAGTGTGCCCAAAGAAATAGGAGCACTGCAAAACTTAGAAATTCTGAATTTGGATAATAACAAAATAGATACTTTGCCCGAAGAAATAGGCTTATTAGTTAACTTGCGAAAACTCGTTGTTAGCAGAAACAAACTGTTCCATTTGCCCGAAAGCATGGGCAATATGACTGGTCTGAGAGAGCTTATCCTATGGTCCAACGGCTTAAAGGCTTTGCCTAAAAGCATGGAAGCACTAGATAAAAGCATAGAGATTATAGATTTGAGAAACAGCCCAATGATGTTGTATGAAGACCAAGAAAAGATAAGAGAACTGCTGCCAACACCGAAAATAAAGATGGATAAAATTTGTAACTGTAAATAGAAACAAGATGTGCTAGACAAAAAAAAGAACACAGTAGCGTTTTTAGATATGAAACTAGATAACAATGTATCAATAGCAAAAATCACGCACCAACCCATCCCTAAATAACAAAGCATACTTAATTTTTTGATTACAGGATGATGCATATTGATAGAATTCCCTGTA
>JAFZEK010000010.1 GCA_017560705.1 Bacteroidales bacterium
TAGGTCAAAAGAAAGTAGAAATCTTCTCAAGAAAATTCCGTAAATCACTTGCAAAGCAATTTTTAGAAGTTGCCATAAATAAATCTGAATCCTGATGAAAAAAATACACATTCAAAAAATCGTTACAAACGATTCTAACTCGCAATATACAACAACAGTTGGGCAAAACAATTTTACCCAAACATAATGAATAGAAAAACATAACAACTTATTCTCAAAAATAAACTTTAGCAGAATGTGCAAAAGGGTGTGTATTTGATGAAAAATACACACCCTTTTGCTATCAAAATTAAATATACTATAAAGTTCAATGTTTTATAATTTGGAGAGCTCCTTTTGTTATATAATTCTCGCTACGTATGCTTATTAGGTAGTAATAAGTTCCTTCTGGCAAATCATTTGCACACCAACTATTATCGTATCTCCTATTTTCATACACTATTTTCTGATTTCCTGAGAAGATAACTACATGGACATTATTATAGTTTTCTATACCTAAAATCACCCAACAGTCATTAATATTGTCATTGTTTGGTGTTACTAAATTAGGTATTTCCACATTTACTAGATTGTTCTGCCCATCTTCTTTTTCTACAGAATCTCTCTCATCTTTTTCCATTTCCCCTACAGCATCGACAACTCTTTCTTGAGAAATAGGAATATCTAATATGTCCACAAAAGAAGATTCTACTACGTTTTTCATCATTTTTTCTTCGTTTACCACATTTTCTTTGTTATTATAAGTAATCATGACTATCGTATCACTATTCGACTCCCTATTGTCATTTTTATATTCATTCGATACCAAAGTATGAGGTTCCTCCGAATCATTCATTTTGCGACTATCTTTCGCTAAAAAATCTTGGGTCAATAATTCGCTTGATTCATTCACATCCTCAGCAGTACTTTCTACCTCTACATTATCCACCACTAACAAAGTTTTTTCTTGAAACACTTCGGAAATTGGTTCGGAAACAATTTGAGCTTCTTTATTATCGTCAATTGCATTTATTACCATGATAGAGCCTATCACAACCGTAGCAACCGTTATAGTTGCAACTACCACCTTGCTAACCACAGCTTTTATAGAAGAAAATACTGATTGAGGCTCCAAAGAAGACGACGAAGATTCTGCGCTAGGCATTTCTTGCTTCAAGCTTTCCGAGAGCTTATCCCAAGCGGCATCAGAAGGGTTTATCTCTTTATCCCTCAATACATCCTTAAACAATTTGTCTATATCCATTAATGTTTCAAATTATATTCGTTCAACAATTCCTTTTCATTTTTCTGAATCATCATCTGCAAGTTGCCTCTTGCCCTATAATAATAGGTTTTCACTACAGATTTTTTTATCTGCAACTCATCCGCAACCTCTGCAAAAGTGTATTCTTCTATAGCAACCATATTGAAAATAGTTCTTTCGCGGATATTCAACAATTGTAAATACCGCAACAGGACATCCCTCATCTCGGATGAAAAAGCCTCATTTCTTTCAGTCAGTTTTACACTATCCAAGTCCTGAACATTCTTTGGCGAGAGAATATCTTTTTCGTTCTTATACACATAGTTGATAGCATGATTCACAAATATCTTGTATAACCAACCATCAAACTCTCCCTCTCCCCTATAGTTCTTCAAGTATTTAAAAACCTTCAAAAATGCCTCAATCAAAATATCTTGAGCTTCTTCTGGACTAGATGAATAGCGTAAACACACAGCATAAAAGCGGGCTTTATACTTATCGTAAAAAACCTTCTGAGACCGTTGATCTCCTTCAATACACTTCTTTATCAAATCTTGCATATTTTGATCCATCGCGTATATAGACAGCTAATTATTCTTTTCGGTGTACAAAATCATATCAAAAAAAATGAAAAAGGGGTTTTATTTGTCGAAAATAAACCCCCTTTTCGTTACCTTAGTTGAATTATTTAAAAACATCTTCAGCTTATCCATTTGCTAATACGACCTGATAATCTACACTATTTCCCATATTTATTTCAAAGCAACTTCTAAAATTCTTCGTTCTACTTAAACGAACTTTTACATGCTTTGCATTTTTTACAGAATATTTCTAGCAACATTTCAAGTAAAGAGCAATGCCACTACATTAGCTATTTCAAGTGGTAGCAACATCGACAAAGTAAGCATCCTACAATGCAACTTTAAGAAGTTGTCTCAATTGGAAAATCGATTAATTTATCATTTCTAGCCACATTTTCTCAAAAAAGATGCAATTTTATAAATGTTCTTTTCTAAGCAAATCGTTCACTGTTTTTACAGGATTAAATGTTTCTAATGGTACTTCTACAAAAACAGTTATCCAGTCAGCCATAGCACCATTCCACAATCCTGGCAATTCTTGAGATTTTACTACTTTAGCCCCAATTGATTTTTTTGTAATAAAGCCAGTAGTTGGGTCAACATAAGCCTCCAAGTTATAAAATCGTCCCGAACGCTTTCTTGCACTAACAACTAAGTCTACAGGATTAAAATGCGTAGATTTAGAAAGGATTTCTTCTTGGTCGGGCTTGTTTCTATTAATCTGAGATGTTTCTACAATTTGTAAACTTCTAGTACCATCACCATTAATAACCCAAAACGGCCCACCGCCAGGTTCTCCTTCATTTTTTACCATTCCACATACTCGCATTGGTCGATTCAGCTTTTCCAACAGCATAGTAGCCCTATTTCTCAAAGAAAAATTACCTTTCTTTATACGAGATAAATCTATCGACAAACTATTCTGCATAAAGTCTTCGATACGTTCAATATCATCCTTCGAAGGTTTATTTTCTAAAATTCCAGTCATTGCATACACACGGCTACGCAAATAAAGCAATAAGCCACCAAGCATCTTCTTGTATCTTACAGTGACAGAATCATAATCGTTGGTAGGATTATCTGGAACAACATTGTCTATATTCTTTATGAAAACCAAATCAGCTTTACAGCGATTCAAATTTCCTATCAATGCACCATGCCCACCTGGACGAAATACCAAATTCCCATTTTCATCTCTTATAGGTTCATTATTTTCATCTACAGCAATCGTATCAGTCGAATGTTTTTGAGTAGAAAGCTTTACATGAAAAGTCATGTCTGTAACCCTCGAAAAATACTTCCTTGATTTCGATACTTCATGTTCGATTTCCTTGGTATTCTTTTCGGAAATAGTGAAATGCAAAGATGCAGAACCATTACTAGATTTTCCATAACGCATAGCTTCTGTAAAGTGTTCGAACAACGCAGTTCTCGAAGCATTCGGATATTTATGGAATTTCAATAAAGCCTTAGGAAGTTCGCCATAGGCTAAATGCTCTTTATCTAGCAAAAAAGAAATTATCGTTTTATAATCACCATTTTTTAGACATTCATCAATATCCCAATTAGCAGCCTTCATTATCGCCTTCAAATCTTCAAAAAAAGCGAAAGTTGCAAGATTGTCAAAAAACACTTTTACGGAAGGATATTTCCCTATAGTTGAAGGGTTTCCATTATAGGCTGAAAAAAAAGCATATAAATCCTTAAACATACGAGTTGCGGCACCCGAAGCAGGAACAAACTTTATAATACTGTTATTCTGAGAGTTCTCTTCATAATAACGAACATAAAAATCTTTTTCTTCTTCAGTTAAACAGAATATTCCACCATTTTCAACCGTAGCAGGAGCATCCAAAACGATACTAGGAAAGCCATTAACGAAGTTCTCTAATTGTAAAGAAACTTCTTCTTCACTAATACCTTTGGCATGAATGTAAACTAAATCTTCTGTAGAAAATTGATACTCCTTCATTTTCTTTAACCCACTATTGATATATTTTCTTCACAGAATCAGATTGAGTCAAATTCAAAGTAATCTCTTTTGTCTTGCCTTCTTCTAAGCGGAAAGTAGTATTACCTTCTTTATGTATATCCCAATAGTAGGTATCATCAATTTTTGATTGATAATCCTTTGTAGCCTTTGCTTCATAAACAGCTGGCATAGGATAGGTGTGTGAAAATCTGCCGCTTACATCAGTATAACCAGTAACATTATAGTCGCTACTATCTCTACCAAAGTATACTTTTGCATTTTGTACCACTTTTTTGGTTTGTTCATCCACTACAGTTACCACAATAGTGCTATTTGTATCCTTATCGCACGATGCAAAAAATACAGTCGATAACGTAATGATTAACAAGGAACTAGCCGTCATTAAACTCTTTTTCATCATAAAAATTTTATTTTATTGTTACACATGTGAATTATTTGATTTACTTTTGCAAAAGTAATATTTTTATAGTTATGAACAGAAAAAAACTGACATTTTTAGCATTTTTTTTATTGATTTTCTCTGTATCTTTTTCACAAAATGCTAAAAAACAAGAGATTAAAAAAGATACTGAAACATACGTTTTAGTTGAAACTCCGTATGGAAACATGAAATTTTTACTGTACAATGACACTCCTTTACACCGAGAAAATTTCATTAAGCTAGTAAAAAATGGTTTTTTTGACGGATTATTGTTTCATCGCGTAATAAACAATTTTATGATCCAAGGAGGCGACCCAAAATCCAAAAATGCCAAAGCTGGAGAAATGCTCGGGAATGGCGGACCAGGATACACCATCCCTGCTGAATTTCGTCCTAATCGTTTTCACAAAAAAGGAGCATTAGCTGCAGCAAGACAAGGTGATGCTGTAAATCCTAAAAAAGAATCCTCTGGTTCACAATTCTACATTGTTCAAGGCCAAAAATATGATGAACGAACATTGAAAATGATAGCAATGCAACGCAACCTTACTATGACTGATGAACAAATAGAAATTTACAAAACCATTGGAGGCACTCCTTTCTTGGACAATGATTACACTGTTTTTGGCGAAATTGTAGAAGGTCTTGATGTTATAGATAAAATAGCAACTGTAACATGCGATAGGAACAATAGACCTATAGAAGACGTAAAAATGAAAATACGTATAATAGAATAATAAAAACTACGTTACACTTCTTGTATCACAGAAATTTATCACACTAAAAGAAACTGTAAATGAAGAACAAGATAGAAAACTATCTAAAAGAAATCAATGAAACCTCTATTGATAACTTCCCAAACAAAATTGACGGAATAGAACAATTTCGCATAAAATTTTTGGGTAAGAAAGGTGTTATAGGCGAACTGTTTGAATGCTTTAAAACCGTTCCTAACGAAGAAAAGAGAGAAATTGGTCAACTACTAAACCAGCTTAAAACAGCTGCACAAAGCAAAATAGAAGAATTTAAAAACTTTGTGGAAGAACAAACTGATGAAAACAACTGTTTGGATCTTACTATGCCTACAGATTTTTCTGAAATTGGTAGCAGACATGTTCTCTCTGTTATTCAGAACGAAATTATAGACATATTTGCTCGTATTGGTTTCACTGTGGCCGAAGCTCCTGAAATAGAAGATGACTGGCATATATTCTCTGCACTAAATTTCCCACCAGAACATCCTGCTAGAGATATGCAAGACACTTTCTTCATTGAAAAAAATGGACAACATGGTGATGCGGCTCTACGCACCCACACCTCATCAGTTCAAGTACGGGTTATGGAAAAAAACACACCCCCTATTCGTATCATAGCTCCAGGTCGTGTATTCCGAAACGAAGCAATATCAGCTCGTGCACATTGCATATTCCATCAAGTAGAAGCTCTTTACATTGATAAAAAAGTATCTTTTGCCGATTTGAAACAAACTTTGTTATATTTCGCAAAAGAAATGTTTGGCGAAGAAACACAAATCCGTTTACGCCCTTCCTATTTCCCATTCACTGGACCATCAGCCGAAATGGATATTTCTTGTAACATCTGTGGCGGCAAAGGTTGTAATATCTGTAAACATACTGGATGGCTCGAAATATTGGGTTGCGGAATGGTGGACCCAAATGTTCTAGAAGCTAATGGTATAGACAGTAAACAGTATTCAGGATTTGCTCTTGGAATGGGAGTTGAAAGAATGGCAATGCTCAAATATCAAATTAGAGATTTGAGACTATATTTCGAAAATGATTTGAGATTTTTAAAGCAATTTGAATCAATACTATAGAGCAAATATGGCTAAGATACGATTAGAAAAAATGGAGTTTTACGCCTTTCATGGTTGCTTTGAAGAAGAACAAGCTATTGGAACTTACTTCAATGTTGATTTAGAGTTGGAAACTGATACAACAAAATCTCAACAATCCGACAACCTGAATGACACAGTAAACTACCTTCACGTTTACCAAGTAGTAAAAAAAGAAATGAATATTTCTTCAAAATTACTAGAAAACGTATGTGAACGCATTGCAAATGCAGTTCTGAAAGAATATAATCAAATTCAAAGCTTAAGTGTAAAAGTATCTAAGTTAAATCCCCCGTTAGGGGGAAAACTAGATGCTGTAAGTGTTGAGATAACAAAAATCCAAAATACTTTGTAATCACTTATTGCTTCAAAAACATTACTCAATAAAACAAATCAACATGAAACACAAATCATTAATTACAAGCGTATTCTTGGCTCTATTTCTTATTTTTGGAATAAACGCCAATGCCAATTCTAAAGGAAACGAAAAATCGGAAATTAAAGAACTAACCGAAGCTACTTTCGATGCTACAATAGCAAAGGGGATAGTCATCGTAGACTTTTGGGCTTCTTGGTGTCGTCCTTGTTTAATGCAAGCTCCAATATTCGAAAAAGCAGCTAAGGAAATGAATGGAAAAGTAACATTTTGTAAGCTTGATGTCGATAAAGCCAAAAATCTAGCTAACAAATTACGTATCCAAGGAATCCCTTGCCTGATTATTTACAAAAATGGAAAAGAAGTTGAGCGTTTAGTAGGGGTAAAGCCAAAAGACACCATCATAAACGCCCTCAATAACGCAATAAATAACAAATAATAGTTAGGCATGTATTCTCATATCAAAATAGAAAAAATACTATTTTTGGACATTGAAACAGTCCCTCAGCAAATAAACTATGAAAGTCTTAATGACGATATGAAAAGGATGTGGGATATGAAAGTTCAAAATCTAGTACGTTATGAGAATCATGGAGAAACCAACTCTCCAAGTGAACTATATGCTAGAGCTGGAATCTATGCCGAATTTGGGAAAATAATTTGCATATCTGTAGGATATATCAGAGATAACGTATTTCGCATAAAATCATTCTATAGCGATGACGAAAAAGAAATACTAATCAACTTTGCAGGTCTTGTAAATGAACATTTCAGCAGCATCGAACATCGCCTTTGCGGACATAATTTGAAAGAATTTGATTTGCCTTATATTTGCCGTCGCATGCTCATAAACGACATAAAAATTCCTCATATTATGAACCTCTCAGGCAAAAAACCATGGGAGAATCCTCATTTGGATACTCTAGAATTATGGAAATTTGGAGATTACAAACACTTCATTAGCCTAGAACTAATGGCTACTATCTTCAACATCAATTCCCCTAAAAATGACATAAAAGGAAAAGATGTGAGAGATGTATATTGGAAAAATAACGATTTAAAAAGAATTGTAGACTACTGTGAAAAAGACACTCTTACTGTAGCTCAAATTCTTTTAAAAATAACCGGAAACCAATTAATTAAAGAAGAAAATATAATTAAAAAATAGAAAACATGAAAAAGATATTTTTAGCGCTCTTAGTTGCTAGCTCTTGCCTTTTGAGTAGCTGTGTAAAAGAAAACA
>JAFZEK010000062.1 GCA_017560705.1 Bacteroidales bacterium
ACTTTCATTGTATGAGTCTACCACATCTTTTTCAGTGTCTACTAAAGCAAAGTCCATTTGTTTTTTTTGCATATCCACTTTTAGCACTTTAATTCTTATGCTATCGCCCAACTTATACTGCCTACCGTATCTTCTACCAATCACCTGATAGTTATCTTCATCGAGGTAGTAATAGTCGTCCATAAGGCTAGCTAAAGCAATCATACCTTCGCACTTATTTTCTTCTATTTCAGCATATATACCCCATTTACTAACCCCTGACACTAAAGCAGGAAATTCTTGACCTATTTTATCGGCTAAGAACTCAGCTTGCTTGTATTTTACAGATGTACGTTCGGCTTCAGCAGCCTTACGCTCCATCAATGAAGTGTACTTGCATTGTTGTTCTATTTCTTCGGCATCTACGGAGTTAGCACCTTGCAAATAGCTGAATAGCAACCTATGTACCATCATATCAGGGTATCTGCGTATGGGCGAAGTGAAGTGAGTATAATGAGGGAAACCTAAGCCATAGTGTCCTATATTTTCAGTAGAATAATATGCCTTGGACATGGTTCTTATGGCTATAGAGTCTATCATATTTTGCTCACCTTTGCCTTCAATATCCACAAATAGCTTGTTAAAAGAGTCGGCTAAAGTTTTGCGTGATGTTGTTTTTATCTTATATCCCAACTTAGAAAGGAACTGCACAAAAGTGGTCAATTTCTCAGGATTAGGCTCATCGTGAACTCTATATACAAAAGTTTTAGCCTTGGCTCTGCCTCTCACTTTTCCTATATATTCTGCCACATGCTTATTGGCTAGCAGCATAAATTCCTCTATAAGGAAATTGGCCTCTTTAGCTTCTTTGATATAAACGCCTATGGGCTTGGCATTGTCATCCAATAGGAATTTAACTTCCTTAGTTTCAAAGTTTATAGCACCATCTTTGTAGCGTTGTTCACGCATGATTGAAGCTAAAGCATGAAGGGCAAGCACTTCATCTTTCAATTCACCTTCCTGAGTTTCAATAATAGCTTGAGCCTCTTCGTAGGTAAAGCGTTTATCCGAATTAATAATAGTTTTTCCGAACCATCTATCCAGCACTTCAGCTTTACTATTCATCTCAAACACAGCCGAAAAGCATAGTTTTTCTTCATTAGGACGCAAAGAACACAGCTCGTTGCACAATCTTTCAGGTAGCATAGGTATAGTCCTATCCACCAAATACACAGAAGTTCCACGATTATATGCTTCAGTATCCACTAATCCATTAGGCACCACATAGTGAGTGACATCAGCAATATGCACCCCTACTTCGAAGTTTCCATTCTCTAGCTTTCTTATGGACAAAGCATCGTCAAAGTCCTTAGCATCAGCAGGATCTATAGTAAAAGTAGTAATATCTCTAAAATCCCTACGCTTAGCTATTTCATCGGCAGATATTTCCAAGGGAATTTTGTCTGCTGCTTTCTGCACCTCAGCAGGGAACGACAAAGGGAAGTCAAACTCAGCTAAAATGGATTGCATTTCCACGTTATTATCACCAGGTTTTCCAAGCACTTGCAGCACTTTACCCATAGGATTATTCAGGTGCTTAGGCCATTCTGTCATTTCTACCAAAGCCTTATCACCATCCTGAGCATCAGCAAGGTGTTCTTTTGGAATAACCAAATCCACCACCATGGATTTATTATCAGGAATAAGGAAAGCCAAATTATTTTGTATTCTTATTCGACCTACAAATTTAGTTTTAGCACGTTGTAAAATCTCTATCACCTGCCCTTCTTGCCTGTGCATTCTTCTAGCTGGGAATAGCAATACCTTTACTGTGTCGCCATGCAAAGCATGCCTTGTATTATTAGCCGATATAAGAATATCTTCCATTTCTACATCCAAAGGTATGACATAGGCTTTGCCAGTTTGCTTCATATCCATAGTGCCTACAACATAATTCTTTGGCAACAAACTATCATCAATATACCTAGGATCTATCTTATATTTTCCACGTTTTTCTTCTATCAGGATTTTTTCTTCGGCAAGTGAAAGTACAGTGTCTGCCACCATTTTTCTACTTCCTTTGTCAAAAGCCCCCATCCTCGAAGCCACTTGCTTATGATTCAAAGCCTCGAAAGGACTTTTTGCAAAAATCTTCAACAACGATAATACGTATGCACTTTTCTCTTTCATCTATCTAGTCCTCACTATATCATTTTATCATCATCATCAGTTCAATACACATTATAGAAAACAAACATCGAAGCATATTAGTTGTAAACAATATTCATTTTGCCGTTAATATTCTGTATTGAAGCATCTACACCAAAATATTTCTTTATATTGAGCGGATTAAGCCCCTCCTCTATCTTACCATTGAACACCACACTATGGTTGTGCAACAACAGCAATGTTTTGCAATACCTCAAAGCCATATTTAAATCATGAACAATAAGAAGTATCGTTTTCTTTTCATTTTCACATATCTCTCTCAGCATAGCAATAATTTCAAACTGATGAGAAATATCCAAATTAGAAAAAGGCTCATCGAGCAACATTATAGGCGTTTGCTGAGCCAAAGCCCTAGCAAGCATAACACGCTGCATTTCACCGCCACTCATTTTAGCAGGAGATGCAAAACGCAAATGCCAAGTGTTCGTACGTTTCATACAAGCCTCCACTATATCCCAATCTTCTTGAGATTCATTCTGCAATCTTTTCTGATAAGGATTTCTCCCCATAAGCACTGTTTCGAAAGCCGAGAACTCAAAATCCAACAAAGCATGTTGAGGCACTAGTGCCACCGTTCTTGCCATCTCATTGACCGAATAGTCCACTGAATCTTTTTTATTAATGAACACAGTACCCTTAGGCACAGGCAAAATATTAGACAAACACTTCAGCAAGGTAGTTTTTCCAGTGCCATTAGAACCCATAATAGCACAAAAATTACCCTCCTCAACATCAAAGGTTACATTGTCCAATATCTTATTTTTGCCATAGGCATAAGAAAGATTCCTTACTTCTATCATAGTCATCTAAAGTTGCTTTTTGCTTTTATACAGCAAGTAAATAAACATAGGCGAACCCACTAAAGCAGTTATGCTACCCACAGGCAACTCGCTAGGCATAAGTACCATTCTTGCAATGCTATCGCACAAAAGAAGGAATATACCCCCTACAAAAATGGAATATGGTATCACCAACCTATTATCGGCACCCACCACAAGCCTAATACAATGAGGCACTATGAGCCCTACAAAACCTATAACACCACAGGTAGACACAGCAAAAGCTACCATAAGAGTAGTGACAAAAAGTAATCTTTTTTTCACCTTCTCTACATCAACTCCTAAGGTTTTAGCCGTTTCGCTACCCACTAATAGTAAGTTCAAATCCCTACTATAATACAGCGTAATCAATATACCCAACACTACAAAAGGAAGAGCCACCAACACATCGCCCCACGAAGCAGAAGCAAAGCTACCCATTGTCCAAAAAATAATACGCTCCATCTTATCTTGGTTCAAAACCATAAGAAAAGACACTATAGCAGTGATAAGAAAAGTGAAGCAAACTCCAGTGAGCAACAAAGTAGCAGTGTGCATCCTATTGCCTATGGAAGCTATCTTGTAGATAAGTAACACCGTAACTAAGCCCACAGTAAGAGCCATAGTGCCAATGCCTATAATACCATTATCCCAACCAAGCAATATCGCAATAGCAGCACCCAACGAAGCACCTGACGACACTCCTAATATATAAGGGTCGGTAAGAGGATTTCTAAATACCGACTGATAGGCAGCACCACTCACCGACAACGCTGCACCTACTAACACACTAAGCACAGTACGTGGCATACGAATATTCCAAAATATAGCATAATCCATACCCATAGAGCCATCAGAATGAAACAATGCCTCTATCATAGATACTACATCGGTAAAAAAATAATTCACTACCCCTATCATAGATGAAACAAACGCTACTACAAATAGCAATATTGCCAACACTATGATACCACAAAGCCTAGTACGCAATGGGTTTGGTCTCACCTTTTTATCTTTTCTGTTCAATGTAAAATATACTTTATCTTTAAGCCTTTTCTCTAAAAAAAGCATAGCCACACAAGCACCCTCAGAGGCTAGCTACAACAACAACACACCATCCAATAGCAATATTCCTTTCTTTTTAGAAATAGGCCATTTATGCATATATATATATTACGCTCTTATACTCTAAGCCTTAAGCAAGTCTTCCATAGTGTAGTAGCCTTTCTTATTTGCCAAAAACTCGGCAGCAATAACAGCTCCCAATGCAAATCCTTTTCTTGATTTAGCATTATGTTTTATAACAATAGTATCCACCAATGAATCATATTTCACTTCGTGAATACCAGGCACTTCACCCTCTCTAGTAGAGTAAATAGGCAACTCCGACACCGACTCACATTCATTAAGCACCCATTCCTCTTTAGTTTCTAAGTTCTCAATTATACCTTGAGCTAAACTTATTGCAGTACCACTAGGAGCATCCAACTTATGAATATGATGAGTTTCATTAATAGACACATCGTACTCAGGATGATTATTCATTATCTCAGCCAATTTTTTATTTATGCTGAACAAAATATTTACACCAATACTGAAATTGGAAGCCACAAAAAGACTTTGCTCTCTTTGGCAACAATCATGTACCACACTTTCCAACTGATCATACCAACCTGTTGTACCTACAACGATAGGCACGTTGATATTAAAGCATTTAAAAATATTATCCACCACGACATCCGGAGTAGAAAAATCTATAGCCACATCACAGTCTCTGATTTTGTCTATATTCTCCATCCAATCGTCTGAACTATCAATAACCACGGACACCTCGTGCCCTCGTTCTTCTGCAATTTCTGCAATTTCTTTTCCCATTCGGCCATAGCCGAGTATAGCAATCTCCATATATCAAATTTGATGTTTTCTGTTTGCAAAGATACATATTATTTTGCCACAACTGAAATTTATTTCGACTTTTACTCTACTTTTTATCTTATTTATCTGTTTTTCTGAACTATATTTATCTATTTTTTTAATCCGCTATTTCAATTTTTATGCTCCTATATATCAAAACCTAAAAGTATTCTACACCATTTTGCACCATCATGAACTAGTACATTCTAACTCATTTTAATATAACATAATCTACTTCAAATCTTTAAACACTACCACACTGCAATGTTTTCTTTTTAACCTAGGACATCATTATAATGAAATAGAACAACACTATTGATTTTCATGCATTAAGGCTTCAATATCTTCATCCACACTTAGCAGTATTATCTCCTGAAAACCTCTTGTGTCGTAGACCATACAGTTCAAATTTGCATAACCTCTTGTTTGGTACATCACACCAGACAATTCCTGACCAATCTTCAATTGTTCGGGAGCATCATAGCCCATAACAACATTCTTATATAACTTATTTTTATAAGTAAGAGTATCACCAATACCCTCTGGTCTTGTAAGTTCTATAACATAAGCCATGCTAACAGTATTGCACAACGAAGCCGACAACACTTTGCCTGTGTAATACTCTTCCTCATAAGTCTTTTGACACGAATGCATAGACAATAATAACACTGTCAATACAACCACCTTTCCAATATTCAAAATTTTTCTCTTCATATTACGTATTTATACTGTTTCAATCTCTTTATTACCGTATTATTCCATAACTTATTGATGAAAAAAACACCAATATTTTCGAACTACAAAATTACACATTTATTCTGATATAGTATACATTTGTCTCAACTTTTAAACAAAATATCTTACACTGCAAAGATAATTTACCACCTACAAAAAACAAATACTGTCAACAACGCGACAAAGTTTTATAGTTATCGATATATCTATAGGCAACTTCTAAAAATTGCTTTGCTAGTGGTTTACGGAATACTGACTTCGTCGATGTTGCTATCGCTCGAAAGAGCTAATGCTTAGGCATTGCTCTTTACTCGCTTAATCGCAACGTTCTTGAGAAGATTTCTACTTTCTTTTGACCCATCATAGCGGGCTATGCGACCCC
>JAFZEK010000063.1 GCA_017560705.1 Bacteroidales bacterium
AAAAGTTCTTTTATTTCATAATAACATTTCTTAGAACGTGGAATTTTTAGAAGTTGCCTCTATACAATACTGTATAAGTCTATTATCTATTTATCAAAGTTTATTCTTTCTTTTTCTATCACAAGAGGGCGTTTCCTTATCTGGGTGTGTATAGCACCTATGTATTCGCCTATGATACCAATGAAGAACAGCTGTACGGAGCTAAAGAAAAACAATCCTATAACCAATGGAGCTGTACCCACAATAAAACTATCCCAATATACTAGCTTATATATAAAATAGATAACAGCAACTATCAAGCTAAGTATGGCTACCCCAAAACCGATGAAGCTAGCTAATCGTAAAGGCAACTTACTATGATTTACAAAGCCCAACATTGCTATGTCGTACAATGTATAGAAATTATTTTTCGTTTTACCCTTTTCGCGTTTTGGCTGTACATATTCAAGCTCATAGCGATCGAAACCTAGTTCAGCTATTATACCTCTGAAATATGGATAAGGATCGTTAATCTCGGTTCTCAACACATCGATGAACTTTTTATCATATAGTCCAAACCCTGTAAAGTTCTTTATCTGTTCGGTTTCAGAGAACTTTGCAAGGGTGTTATAGAATATTTTTCTACACATAAACATTAGGGGATTCTCCTTGCTTTTGTTCTTTACGCAAGTTACTATCTTGTAGCCTTCCTCCCACTTCTTCAACATTTCAGGCAACAATTCCGGAGGGTCTTGCAAATCCGACACCATGGATACTACACAGTCGCCATAAGCTTGCAACATACCATAGTACGGAGAACGTATATGTCCAAAATTACGAGCATTAAGTATTATTTTTACATTCTTATCCTCTTTAGCACAGCGTTTCAATATCTCTACTGTTCGATCGGTAGAACAATTGTCTATAAAAATATGCTCATAATCATACTGAGGCATATTAGCAAATTGCTCTCTTACCAATCGGATAAGTTTTTCTACATTGTCTTCTTCGTTATAACACGGTGTTACTACACTAATAAGCTTTTTCATAATAGTTTATTTTTCCACCAATTAATAGTTTCCAATATACCCTCATCAAAACTATAGTCAGGCTCAAAGCCTACATCCTTCTTTAAGTCTGTAATGTCGGCACAAAGCATCATCACTTGGTTAGGAGCATACGGAACATTTCCTATACCCACTTTTGCCGAGGGATTTATAATATTCTTTATTGTTTCTACATATTGTTTTAGCTCTTCGGCTTTGCCACTACCTAGGCAATACACTCCATCGTGTTTACCATTCAATGCTATGAGATATAAAGCCTTGGCCGCATCCTTACAGTATAGATAATCCCATTTTTGTTCACATGGCGTAAACGATGTTTCTTCCCCTTTCAGCATCTTCCTTATGGCATAACTTACCAATGTATTTTCGCCATCATTAGGTCCATAAATACTAAGTATGCGAGCCGAGCAATGTTTGATATTTAATCTATTGCACAACAATCGGCTCATGCTTTCAGCACATAGCTTACCTACTCCGTAGGCAGTTTCAGGCTTGGATGGTAAATTACCGTCTAACAATCCACTTACCCTGCCAAACTGAGCTTGAGAACCGGCAAAAACAAACGATGTACAATTCAACCTTTGAGCCAAACCTACAGCATCCAATGTATACTTTACATTCTTATTTTGAAGATAGAAATTATTTCGGTCTTCGCCTGTTGTACCTTCCCAACCTAGATGGAAAAAAGCATCCACAGCGTGCAATCCATCAGGATTAAAGCTATCTAAATTATCCAAATCGCACTCCAAAACCTTAAGTAATGGATGCCTAGGCAACATATTTATCCTCTTCGAATTTGGCCTAGTAACCACATACACCTCTACATTCTCTTTTATCAAATGCTCCGCAAGCGAGCATCCTATCATTCCCGTTCCGCCTGTTATTATTGCCGATTTCATATTATCGTTATCTTTAAATCCTTGATTATAAATTGGTATCAAACATCTCTTCGGTAAGCATCAGATTGGCATTGTTTCGTAAATACGACTGCGAACCAGACAAATGATAGAAACAATCATCTATTGCAACTCTCTTTATCTTTGGAAAACAAGACAATTCACCATTAGCATACATATCGCTAACCAGCTCTACCACTGCCGAGCCAAGCCCACATGCTTTTTGATGTTCTTCCAATACTATTATATTATTATACGTCTCTGCCAAATGCTTTATATGCTCTCTATTTATCGGTTTTACGAATGGAACACTATAAAGACTTGCATCTATAGATTTTTCTTTAAGAAATTCACTAGCATAGTGGAGTATAGACCCCGTAGCCACAACTGCCGGCACAGCAGCATTTCCTTTTCTTACCTCTAATATATCACCCATTTTCAAAGAAGCAGGTTCAGCACAGTGCACTTGTTTTTCGCCAGCTTTGCCTAAGCGTAAATACATAGGCCCATTATAGTTAGCAGATATAGAAGTTATCATTTTAGCTTCCAAAGGGCAACCAGGCGAAGCCACAACCATATCAGGAATGGCTCGTAACATACCCATTTCCTCCGTTGCGTGGTGAGATGCTCCTAAGCTACCATAGGCATATCCGGCACCTACAGCCACAATTTTCACACTAAGATTGTGGTAACAAACATCGTAGCGTATTTGTTCCATGCAACGTAGAGTAGGAAAATTGGCAATGGAATAAACGTACACATTATATCCTTCTTTTGCCAATCCAGCAGCTACACCTATCATATTTTGCTCAGCAATACCTATATTCAAAAACCTATCGGGAAAGCGACGTGCAAACTCTTCTACCACATTAAACCCCAAATCGCCTATTATCAAAAATATATTGGGATGCTTTTCAGCTTCTTCTATTAGTTGATTTACAAATGCTGTTCTCATTTTTCCAATTCTTTAAGTGCTTTATTGTATTCTTCTTCGTTAGGCGAACGATAGTGCCACAAGAGTTCATCTTCCATATATGACACCCCTTTACCCTTTATGGTGTTAGCCACTATTGCAGTAGGTTTATCTGTTGTTTGTCGAGCTTTAAGAAAAGCTTCTTTTATTTCGTCGTGGTTATGACCATCTATTTCTATACAGTTCCACCCAAAGGCTTCTAACTTTTCCTTTAACGGATACAAAGGCAACACATCATCCGTGCGTCCGTATCCTTGCAGTTTATTGTAATCTATAATAAGACACAGATTATTCATTTTAAGCTTAGTAGCTAGCAATATAGCTTCCCAGTTGCTACCTTCATTCATCTCGCCATCGCCTACTAATACGTATGTTCTATAGTCCTTGCGAGCAGTCTTAGCAGCAAGAGCCACCCCGGTAGCAAAAGGCAATCCATGACCCAAACTACCCGAAGACACCTCCACTCCAGGAATGTGATGAGATATGTGAGAAAGGAACGAACTTCCTTCTTTGCCATAATCTAGCAAATCCGAAAGAGGATAAAAATCCGAAAGAGCCAAAGTGGAATACAATGCCACACACGAATGACCCTTGCTAAGAATAAAACGGTCTCTCTCGTCCCAAGATGGATTATTCGGCTGATATTTAAGCTCCGAAGAATAAAGAACAGCCAAAATATCGGCCATAGACAAAGCACCTCCAATATGAGAAGCACCGGCCCTATACACCATTCCCAACGATTGCTTGCGTATTTCGTTGGCCAAGATTATGCTATCTTTTATCATATATATTAAGCATGTTGTGTTACAAATTCTCTTATAGTTTTCACCATAGCATCCAGCATAGCCCTTGTCATTCCGGGATACACGCCAATCCAAAAACTATTGTTCATTATATTGTCGGTGTTTTCCAACGAACCAACCACTCTAAAACCTTCTCCCGAAGCACGCATTTCATCAAAACAAGGATGCTTCAAAATATTTCCAGAGAACAACAAGCGTGTTTGAATATTCTTACTTTCAATGTATTTCACTAAGTCCACACGAGAGAAAGGAGCATCTGCCTTAAGAGTAAGAAGAAAACCGAACCACGATGGTTTGGAGTTTTCCGCAGCCTGAGGAAGATAGAAATATTTATCAAGTTCGGCCAATTGCTCTCTCAAGTATGCCCAATTTTCGCGTCTTATTCTTGTAAATTCAGGAAGCTTTTCCATCTGAGCACAACCTATTGCAGCTTGCATATCAGTCACCTTCAAGTTATATCCGAAATGAGAATACACATATTTATGGTCGTAGCCTAAAGGTAATTCACCAAACTGCATAGTGTAGCGGTGTTTGCAAGTATCGTCTTTTCCCGAAGCACAATAACAATCACGCCCCCAATCTCTAAAGCTTGCCACAATGCGTTTCAGCAATCCATTATTAGTATACACTGCACCGCCTTCGCCCATCGTAATATGGTGAGGAGGATAGAACGACGAAGTTCCAATATCGCCAACCGTACCAGTTTGTTTCCATTCGTTGTCAATAAAATATTCACTACCCAATGCGTCGCAGTTATCTTCCACGAGCCACAAGTTGTGTTTATTACAAAACTCTCTTACCTCTTGCAAGTTAAAAGGATTTCCCAAAGTGTGGGCAATCATCACCGCTTTGGTTTTTGGAGAAAGAGCTTCCTCCAATTTAGTACAATCTATATTATATTGAGGAATAGTCACATCCACAAACACCGGAACAGCACCGTACTGTATCATAGGCGAAATAGTGGTAGGAAAACCCGCAGCCACAGTTATCACCTCATCGCCACGACGAATAGCACGTTCTTTCAACAACGGCGAAGTAAGAGCCATAAAGGCTAAAAGGTTGGCACTACTACCACTATTCACTAGCAAACAGTGCTTAACACCCATAAGTTTGGCAAATTCTGCTTCAAATTTATCAGCATATCGTCCTGAAGTTAGCCAAAAATCCAACGCAGAATCCACAAGATTCACCATCTCTTTTTCGTCAAACTTACGACCACCATAACCTATTCTGTCGCCATCCTTATAATCTGGCTTTGCCGAAAATGTCTCTGTATAGTATTCTCTTACAAGATTTAATATTTCTTCTCGTTTACTCATCGTTCTATATCTTTCTTTGTTTGTTTAGCTTCTACGCTTATGCTGTAAAAGTTCTTTAATCTGTATATCTTCATACATTGTACCTCTGGGCTTACTATCTAAAACCCACGCACAAAAACTGTGCAAAGTTACGACTTTTTTCGTAATAATCAAAGGAAAAAAGCAAGGCAATTTTCTAAAAGTGATTTGCAGAATTTTACTAGAGAGAAATACTCTTTCTCATGGCAACTTATAAAGAATGCCTTAGACCTGATTTGCAGAATACCGACTTCGTCAAAGTAAAACATTTCAGAACGCGAAAACTTTCAGCAGCCAGCTTAACACTAATGCTAAAAGTTCAATATATTAACGCTCTCCCATTTAACACGAAAAACAGCGTATTTTTCCATTTTCCAAAACCAACATGCGTATATTGCAAGCAGAAAGAGCTATCATCACAATCTATTTTCTTCAAAATCTCTAAAAAATGCTTAGACCACCCAACTCCGACACTCTCCCGATGAAAATATAGCACTTTCACCTTAAAAAAACCATATTTAGGAAATTCCATTCTCTTCCACCCCTCCTCTTTTAACGTTGTCTATTTCCTTTTAACAACACAAGTCTTGACGTATCAAATACCATACAACGAATAATCGCACATTATTTTACTACAAATATAAGCACAAAAAAAGGGCGAATGTATTCGCCCTTTCCAAGTACAAAAAATATAAATTATAAATCAACTAATATTTACCAAGTAAATCTTTCCAAGTAAATATTAAACAAATTATTCACCTT
>JAFZEK010000064.1 GCA_017560705.1 Bacteroidales bacterium
ATACATCCTTTTAAACCAACGCTTATTGGTTTTGTAAGCTGTTGCCTAAAGAGGATGTATGTTTAAACTTTTGGGCAACAACTGCTACATCCCTACAGCAACAGAGGTCGCCATAGGGCAACGCTCATCAAAGTTGTTTTTGCCTAAATACCACATACTTGATGGTGGCAGTATATGTAGGCTGATAATATTTTTTGTTGTCATAACTTCTTTACTTTCGAGAGTGCAAAGGTACACAATATTTCTTATCCCTACAAGATATGGTGCTAAAAAAACATAGAACTTACTTGTTATGAGCAAGCCGAAGCAATACGCATATTGCTTCGGCTTTTACTCTCTTAATCGCAACGTGCTGCATTCTGTCGATTAAGCATAGTGGGATATGTGATGGAAAAACAATTAGTTTTGTACGTACGGGAAAAAGTGTAACTTTGCAAAATGTAATAGTGTAAGAAGTTTTTTGTAGTAGTTTTACAATTATTTTTATCTGTATTTGTTGTGATTTACTATTTTTCTTCGCCTAATATATCAAAACGATATTGAAACATTAATATGAAATATGGATAACAACGACAACGAATTTAAAGAAATAATAGGGCGACATAAGGATTTTATATGGCATATTTGTAGTAGTTATCGTATGGGAGCAGCATGGGAAGTAAGCGATTTGTTTCAAGAGGTGTTGACGATGCTTTGGCGATATTATCCTCAGTTTGATGGTCGAAGTTCGGAGCGAACATGGATATACAGGGTGGCGACAAACACACTGCTATCGCTAAAACGCAAGGTTATAAATTTGCAAGATACTAATGCTTCTATTCCCGAACAGATTGATAACAACGTGAATGCTGAATGCAATGACTTGATGCGACTTATTGAAATTTTGGAAGAAAAAGATTACCGCATAGTAAAAGCTCATCTTGATGGATTTGATTATGCCGAGATTGCCGAAATGGTGGGAATATCGGTAGCAGCAGTATCGATGAGGCTTAGCCGTGCAAAAAGAAAACTACGTAAAATGTATGAATATGAAAAATAAAGATTTTGACAAGCAATGGAACAATTGCAAGGAGGAGTATAAAAAGGCGAAATGTCCGTTGGATAGTAACGACTTGGATAGATTTATCACTAGAGCAATGGAAACAACTCAGAATCCTGCCACCAAACCAAAAACTAGAAATGTTTGGATATGGAGTCTCTCGGCAGCTGCTGCATGTATGGCAATGCTATTTGTGGTAAACACCGTTGTAGCCAACCCCTCAGATGAATTTCAATATGTTACCATCGATGGACAGGAGATAATATTTGCTTGCAATAATGGCTGTTCGCTCGAAAATACAGTAGAAATGTTTAACCAAATAATACAGTAAAGATTATGAAACGAATATTTTTGTTGCTAATGATAGCAGTGGTAATGTTATCGTGTCAAAGAAACGAAGTGGAAAGTACCTACACCACAGCCGCCAAAGAGATATACAAAAAGTATGCTCTACGCGAAAACCTTACCGTGGCACTTATTGGAGAATATAAAGGCTACAATGCTGTAATGCTACAGGCTCATACCGACGAAGAGTGGGAGTTTATATGTAAAGAGTTTGACATAGATCCCGAAAAGAAAAATGAAACTGCTTCTGATACAAAAGAAAAGAAAGTTGATGATATGGATACACTACAGTTTGAGGGCTTAGGAGATTTACTGAAGATAATAATAGAAACAGCTTTGGATTCTGTAGAGGAAGAAGTTAAGGCTTTAGCTAAAGAAGAGAATGACACTTCGATATACTCTAACTTTGATGCTAAGAGAAAGGAAATAAAAGATAAAATGGCTAAAGATCAACTATTCGGAGAAGATAAACAGCAACGTTTATGTAGCTACAATGTGGAAACACGAATTATTTGGGTGTATTATTATAATAGTCTCACAGAACTGAATCGTATTAGTAAGGATATGCTTGATACTGCTAGCAAAGGTGATAAGTTTGAACAAACAATAACGTTGTAATAAAGGTAGGTTCTCTATTTTGTTAGAAAATGTATTTTTAGAACCTACCTTCTAAAAAAATCCACAAATCACTTTTTTTGGAAGTTGACAAAAAAGTAGTATCTTTGTACACTGAAAACAAAACATTTTTCACTCGTAAAATACTGATACTTTATGGCAAAGACAAAAGAAAAAGACTTCAACGCAATGCTCCACGACAGTAAAGATATGCCCAAAATAAAAGAGCTAACCGCCCCAGAAGTAATAAAACGATATGGAGGAAGCAAAATGCTTTTGGCTTCTCCCATCGAATACGATACACTTATCAAGAAAATCGAAAAAGGCAAGCTTGCTACTACCGAACAGCTTAGAACAACATTGGCAAAAAAACACAACGCCGATTTCACTTGTCCTCTCACCGCAGGAATATTCATAAGCATAGTAGCACATGCTAGCGAACAACGCCAAGAAAACCTTACACCCTACTGGAGGGTACTGAAAAAGGACGGCGAACTAAACGAAAAATTCCCCGGAGGCATAGAAGCACAAGGAAAAAAGCTCGAAGAAGAAGGATTTTCTATAATAGAAAAAGGACGTACAAAAATTAAATACTTCGTAAAGGGCTACGAAAACTTTTTGGCGGACTTAGAGAAGTAACACTAAGCTACTTCTAAAAACATTCGCATTGATGCAAAAAATCCTTGATGTAAAAACTGTAAGCCTTACGATAAAATTGAAAATCCTTATGCTTATAGTCAAAAAGATCCGATCTTTTACCCCAAAAGATCGCACTTTTTACCCCAAAAGATCCGATCTTTTGCATACTCCCCTTCCGAGTTTTCAAATTTTCCTCAAGCTTTACAACCATCACCTCCTTTATTTTAAGGCAACTTCTAAAAATTGCTTTGCAAGTGATTTGCGAATTTTTATTAGAAAGATTTCTAGTTTCTTTTTCAATCGCATAGCCCGCTATGATAGGTCAAAAGAAAGTAGAAATCTTCTCAAGAACGTTGCGATTAAGCAAGTAAAGAGCAATGCCTAAGCATTAGCTCTTTCGAGCGATAGCAACATCGACGAAGTCAACCACGCAAAAGTTTCAAAGAACACTCTTTGGTTTATCCGAAACGTGGAATTTTTAGAAGTTGCCTTTATTTTTTCGAGTGAAGTTTTTATAGTTCCATGATGTATAGTTCTGCAAGGGCAATCTTAGCATCGCGTTGAGCAGCTAGGGCGTTGATGGCTGCATCTTGGAAGAAATTTATCTCCAAAAGATACTCTAGCAAAGATATTTCGCCTGCATCCAAGGCTTTTTGCAGTAGTTTTTCGCTATTGTGTTTGCTCAATGTAGAGTTTAATTTGTCGGCGTTTTGTATTAGCGTAGCCGATAGGAGATAGAGGTTTTTCATGTCGTTATAAAAGCTGTTTCGAGTGTTGCTTAGTTGTAGTTCAGCCTCTTCCACTTTTACTTTTGATTGCTTCACCTTGTTATGGTTGTTCCATAGTGGCAACGATAATCCTAGTGCTACGCCTTGAAAGCTTTCTTCGGCCACGGTCTCGTTCACATAACCTATATTTATTTGAGGCAACCATTGGTTTTGGGTTACTTTTAGGCGTTGTTTGTCGGCGAGGAGAAGTCCTTCTGCATGTTGCAATGCTGGATTTTTGCTTTCCACTTGCTTGTACCATTCTTCGAAAGATGCAGGCAATGTGTTGTGGCTAAAGTTGTTTTCGGTTACGTTTATAGCCTTTCCGCCGTTCATCTGAGCTAGGGTTGTAAGCAACGATGTGCGTTCGGCTACAATCTTGTCGTGTTCGGACTGTACCGAGGCTAGGTTGAGTTCGGCTTTGTTCACTTCCAAAATATTAGCATCGCCTATTTCCATTTTCTTGCGATAGTTGTCGGCAATGCTTTGAGCATTTTGTAGGCGTTGGGCATACATGTCTGCAAGGGCATTGTAGTAGGTGATGTCAATGCAAATCTTTTTAGCAGCGAGTAGCACATTTTGGCGTTCGGTGCGGTAGTGATGTTGCAAGTTGTTGTTTTCTATGTCTATGAGTTTTCCACGTTGTATGTATACTGTAGGAAAATCGAAAGGCTGAGTTACTGATAGGGTTTTCTTTTGCCCCATTTGAGCTATGTTGCTCCATGAGTAGCTACCATCTACCGATGGATTTTCTAGGTTGTTGGCCGAGGTGTTTTCTATTTGTTGTGCTTCGAGGCTGGCACGCAAAGCTTTAAGCTCTATGTTGTTGGATTCTATCTCCTTCAAAACAGAGGTGTAGTCGCCTTGTGCCATGGTGGTGTTTCCACAAAGGCATAGAACTGCCACGGATATGTAAATTATTGTTTTCTTCATTTCGTTACTAGTCGTTTTCGTTATCGATATTGTTATTAGCTTTGGCTTGCATGCGTTTTTCTTGGCGTTTTGCAAATATCTCGTATACTATAGGTATCACGTAGATGTTTAGTAGTGTAGATGTTACCAAACCACCAAGTACTACCACGGCCATAGGACTTTGTATTTCGTTGCCCGACTTGTCTCCGTTTATAATCATAGGTATAAGAGCAAGGGCTGCTGTAAGAGCTGTCATAAGTATGGGGTTCAAGCGGTCTAGCGAGCCGTTGACCACTGTTTTGCGTAGTGGTAGGCGGTCTTGACTGCGATGTTGGTAGTTGGATATTAGCAATATGCCGTTGCGTGTGGCGATGCCAAATAGTGTTATGAAACCAATGATGGCCGGAATACTCATAATTTTGGATGTGATAAATATTGCCACCACTCCGCCTATAAGAGCTAGTGGAAGGTTTAGTAGCACTATTCCCGAAAGGGCTGTGTTCTTAAACTCAATGTATAGCAGCATGAATATAACGAGTATGGCAGCTATGAAAGTAAGAATAAGTGTTCGAGTGGCGGCTTCGGCATTTTCAAATTGTCCGCCATATTCTATTCTGTAGCCTTCGGGCAATTCAATGTCTCGTTCGATGTTGGCTTTGATGTCGTTCACTACGCTCTCAAGGTCGCGGCCGGCAACGTTGGCCGATACTACCATCTTGCGTTGTACATTTTCTCGAGATATGGAGTTTGGGCCACCTACGGATACTATTTCTGCCACTTCTTCCAATGGTACTTTTCCACCTCTTTCGGTGTCGATAAGTGCCGACTTCACTTTGTCGATACTGCCGGTGTAGTCGTCGTTTAGTTTAAGCACTAGGTCGAAGCTACGTTGACCTTCGTATATTTCCGAAAGTTTTTCGCCCGAGAAAGCTAGTTCTACAAATTTGTTGAATTGGTCGATAGTAATGCCGTATTGAGCAAGCATATCGCGTTTGGCTCTTATTTGTAGTTGAGGTGTTTCGGTTTGTTGTTCTACATTCACATCTACTAGACCTTCTATTCCGCTTATGGATGTTTTTATTTTGTTGCCCATCATGTACATGCGGCTTAGGTCGGTGCCGAAAAGTTTTATAGCTATGCTAGCACGTGTGCCCGAAAGCATGTGGTCTATTCGGTGTCCTAATGGTTGCCCTACAGTGGTGGCAATGCCAGGGATGGCGGCTAAGCGACTTCTAACGTCGGCCATAAATTCGTCCTTGCTGCGGTTGGTGAGGGTGAAGTTTACGTCCACTTCGGCACTATTGGTGGATTGAGAGTGTTCGTCGAGTTCGCCACGTCCGGTGCGGCGAGAGGTGGTGTTTACTTCGGGTATGGCTAGCAGCTCGTTTTCGATAAGGTTGCCAAGGCGGTTGCTTTCATCTAGCGATACACCTGGTTTGGCTACTGCCGATATGGTAAGTGATCCTTCGTTGAAATCTGGCAAGAAGCTACGTCCCATGGTGAATAGAAGTCCTACAGCTATAAGGAATAGTGCTATAGTAGGATATAGGATTTGGCCTTTGTGGTTCAGTGCCCAGTCCAACGAGGTGTGATAGGCTTTGCCTAGTTTGGTAGCTACCCAGCTGTCTTTTTCATTTTTGGATAGATATTTATTGCCCGATAGTAGCATTTTACATAGAAGAGGGGTGATGGTCATGGCTACGATAAGCGACATGAACAGCGACACTATGTAGGCTATGCCTAGGGGTTTAAGCATGCGACCTTCCATGCCTGTAAGGAAGAACAGTGGCACAAAGGTTACTATGATAATAAATGTAGCATTGACAATGGAGCTTCGTATTTCCGACGAGGCTTCGAACACCACGGTGAATGCCGATTTGCGTTCAGCTTTTGGTAGTCGGAAGTTTTCTCGCAGTCGTTTGTACACATTTTCTACGTCCACAATGGCATCGTCCACCAGCGACCCGATGGCTATACACATACCGCCGAGTGTCATGGTGTTGATGTTCATACCTAGGAAGTGTAGAACAATAACTGTGCCTAGCAGCGATAGTGGTATGGCTATGATGGATATAAGAGTGGTGCGGAAGCTGCCTAGGAATAAGAACAGTATTATAATAACGAATATAGCACCTTCTATCAATGCACTACCCACATTGCTTACGGAGGCTTCGATAAAGTCGGCTTGGCGGAATATCTTGGTATCCATCACCACATCCTTTGGCAATGATTTCTTTATATCTTCTAGGTTGCGTTCTATGTTTTTAGTTACGTTTAGCGTGTTGATGTTTGGTTGTTTTGATACGGATAGTATTACAGCAGGGTTTGCATTGGACGAGGCATGCCCCATCTTTATGGCACTGCCTATTACTACGTCGGCCACGTCGGATACTCTTACGGGTTTGCCGTTGAGGCTCTTGACGAATGTTTGTCCAAGTTCTTCCAAATCGTTGGTGCGTGCCATTCCTCGTAGGGCATACTCGTTGCCGTAGTCTCTTACCACGCTACCTATGGAGTTCTTGCTTATGGTGCGGCCCACTGCTTCTAGGTCGTCCATCGTTACGTTGTAGGCTGCCATGCGTATTGGGTCGGCGAGGATTTGGTACTGCTTGTAGTCGCCACCGATTATAGTTACTTGAGACACACCGCCGGTGGCTAAGATGGCTGGTTTTACTACCCATTCGGCTAGGGTGCGAAGCTCCATCATTGATGTGCTGTCGGCTTGAAGGCCAATGAATAATATTTCGCCCATGACGCTAGACTGTGGTGCTAGCACTGGTGTCACTCCTTCGGGTAGAGAGCCTGTGAGGGTCACCATCTTTTCGCTCACTATCTGCCTGGCACGGAACACGTCCATGCCCCAGTCAAACTCTACCCACACAAATGATGAGCCTTGCAACGAGGCAGAGCGTACACGTCGCACGTTGGTGGCTCCGTTTACGGCTGTTTCTATAGGAAAGGTTACTAGTCTTTCCACTTCTTCGGCTGCCATACCATGGGCATCGGTCATAACTACCACGGTAGGAGCTGTAAGGTCGGGGAATACATCCACATCCATCTTTTGTGTGGTGTAGGTTCCGGCCACTATAAGAACAATGGAAGCTGCTAGGATAAGCAGTTTATTGTTCAATGAGAATTTTATTATCTTGTTTAGCATACTATTCTGTTTTTATGCACAGCCTCAAAAAAAAGGGTGGCTGTGTTGATTGTTTTTCTTAAAAGATATATCTATTAATGTACGTGTCCGGCATGAGGGTCTAAAGCTCCCGAAGCTTGTGCAAGTTTTACAAGCACAGCACCTTTGGCCACTACGCGTTCACCTTGTTGTAGACCGCTTACGATGGCTGTTCTGTAGCCGTCGGTAGAGCCTTTTTGGATTTCGCGTTTCTCAAATAGTTCGGGGGTTAACTGTACAAATACAAAGAAGTTGCCCATTTCTTCGATAAGTGCACCGTTGGCAACGGTAAGCATAGGATTATCCGATTGGGTTTTGATGTAAAGGTCTACAAAGCTGCCCGATAGAAGTCCGATGGTGTTGTTTACTTCGAAGGTTACGGGGATTAGCACGTTGCCGTATTCGGCACTTTTACCAAAAGATACGAGCTTGCCGTCGAGGTCTTCCAAGCGGTAGCTGGTGTTGGTTTTAGGTATGCGGAAATTGGCGGTGCTTATGTTGTTCAAAACGGAATAGTATCTAGGTTGTAGCTCGGCACGGATATATAGTTTTTTGTTTTGCGACACGGAAAGGATTGGATGTCCTGCTTCCACATATTCGCCGTTGCTTACAAGCAGTTGGCATACGTAGCCGCTTATAGGCGACGACACTCGTTGTCCGCTTTTCGAGAAGTTTTGTTTTATAGTTTCGTACACAGCTTTAGCGTTTTCGTATTCGGCTTTGCTGCGTTGTAGTTCGCTTTCGGATATTATTTTGTCTTTGGCTAGAGATGTTTTGCGGTCGTATTCCGCTTTGGCTAGCTTGTAGTTGTTAGAGGCTTCAGCATAGCGTACTGTCATATTGTTGTCGGCCATGTTGCTGCTTTCTATTCCAAATAATTCTTGACCGGCCGATACTGCTGTGCCTTCGGTTATCTTGGCATTGGAGAAGGTAACTACTCCGCTCGATTTTGCCACTATTATGCGTTCATCGCCTTGCGATGGAAGTATTTGTGCGGTGGTCTTTATTACTTCGCCAAAAGGTTCATACTTCACCTCTTCGGTGGCAAAGCTCACTTTCCAGCTTTGTTCTTTGGTGAATGTCACGGCGTTGCTGTTGCTTATCATGCTGTTGTGAGCATGTTCGTTGGCGGCGGCTTTGTCGGCAAAAACCTCTATGCCGTCCACCACTATGCGTGATGTGCTGTTGCCGTTCTTTATGTCGTAGACTAAGCGTCCGGCACCTGCATGTGTAGGACTTAGGTTGAACCTATAAGTGCCTTTGCTAGTGGCAGTAGGTAGTGTTTGGCGAATGCCGTTGCTACCTACGATGAGGCTAAGAGTTATCTCGGCCGAATCTAGTGGCTTAAAGTTGGATAGATGTGTGAAATGCGATAGCACTACGCTGTTTTGCCCTACTACAAAGGGTGTGGCTTTGGCATATAACTCAAAGTCTTGATTATAAGCCGTAAGTTGAAGATTGTCTTCGTGGTCGTGAGAGTGGCTATGACCCGAATGATTATTATTGCAGCTGGCAATGCCAAATACAACTAATATTGATAGTATTATATAACTTGTTCTTTTCATTGTTTCAATGGATTAATGTTTATGATTACATTCTTCAGAATGAGTGTGTTCTTCTTCTACTGTGAAAGTTTCTTGAGCAGGCTGATTGTCGGGGTTGCATTCGTGGCTGTGACCTTCGTGGTCATGACCGCTGCACTCGTGACTATGACCTTCGTGGTTGTGTCCTTCATGACTTTCAGCGTGTTCGCAGCTTTCGCTGTGGCTGTGTTGTTCAGATGAATTGTTGCAGCATGCAAAAAACATTACAACGGCTGCACTTAATGCTAAATGTTTTATAGTTCTTAGTTTCATATCCTTACTGTGTTTTTTCGATTAATAAATGGTGGCTCGCAGGCTTTATGTGCTTGCCACAGAATAAAATGTTTGTTTGGTAAATTGAATACAAATGTTGAGGCTTCTCGATTAAGCGTAATGAGAAGAAACTCATTAAGATAGAACAGTGGAACGAGGATTCCACAATATATAATACTAGCAGGAAGGAGGTGCCCTCAGCGAAGGCTCGGCAAATGCTTGTATACTTGGCAGATGGAAAGTATACGGATTGTACATCATTGCCTTGGCTTCCAAATACAAAGCTGTATTGGGCAAAGACCAACTTGCAATATAATAGTCTTGATAATCTGATTCAATGGCATGTGCAACGGACTCTCTTTCTTTGGTGTTTAGCACTAGCTTGGAAAGCAAATCTTGCAACCTGCAAGTGTTATTTTCGGAGTCGTTGGTAGAACAATCGTTATTTTCGCAACCTAGAGATAAAAGGCTGAACTCGTGGCAACAATCGGCCGATGAATGTGAGAAAACCTCATTGCCAAAATGATGATGATGGGGAACAACAGCATGTACCAATATAATAATATTGGCAAGTATTAAAAATAAAATGGCTGTCGTTTTCTTAATCATTACTTTGTATTACAATGCGTTAAACACTAAATCTATGAATAAATCACCATGCAAAGATACACAAAAATTTGAATATGAAAAACGTTTGGAAATATTTTTGAACAATTGTAGGAAAATGCTGTGTTTGTGGATTATAATTTTTTGGGGATAGATGTATTTGAATAGCCTTTTTTTGTGAGATCTGTTGGAAATATGAAGGGCAAGTTTTCCATTTGCCGGAAAGTTGGAATAAAAGCAACTTCTAGGCACAATAATAGCCACACCCGGGTATAAATTTGCTGAAACCCTATTGTCGTGACTTTGATACCTAGGTCTTGTAAAAAGGGTAGGCGGATGGTCGTTTTTTTTATCGTGATGGAAATTTATCTCCGTCACGATGTAGTAAAAAATCCATCACGATGAAAATTTATCTCCATCACGATGAATTTTTGAAATGGGCATTTTTTTTTGTTTGTTCTTATATGTAATTGATTTTTAGCTTTTAGCTTGAGGGGTTTAATGTAGTGTGTAACGACAAAGCGAACTGTTACGCTTTAGGGTGTTACGCTTTGCTACCTAAAAGATAATCAATAGTTTATAGCCTATTTTAGAAGGCGTAACACCGTAACACTAGTGTGTGACTACACGCATAATAATTTATGTTGAGGAAACTAAAAATAGATATATTTCTGTCTAAAAGAAAATTGAATATAAATTTATCTATATAAATAATGTGACACCTATTTATTATATATATTATATATTAAGTAAGTATGTATGTTGAATAAATTAAGGATAGTTCTCTGAAAATACCTATACATATATGTATGCGTGTAGTGACACATAGGTGTTACGCTAAAAATGAGTAAAAATGCTATTTATGATATTGATAATTAGAATATTGTAAAGCGTAACACCTTTAGGCGTAACACTTTATAAAAACGAGTTTTTGCTTTAAGGCACCTTCTAAAAATTACTCTAAAGCATTTTTTTAGGAGGTGCCATGAAATATTCTAGAGGTGTTATTTAATGTCTCTCATTGATAGGGAGATACGGTTGCGTTTTACATCTACTTCTGTTACTTTCACTTTCACGTGTTGATGTAGTTTCACCACTTCGTTTGGGTCTTTGATGTATCGGTCTGCCATTTGGCTTACGTGTACTAGTCCGTCTTGGTGAACACCCACGTCTACAAAAGCTCCAAATGCTGTGATGTTGGTTACTATTCCCGGTAGCACCATGCCTTCGTACAAGTCTTCGATGCGAGACACATTTTTGTCGAACTCAAAGACTTCGAACTTGGTTCTTGGGTCGAGGCCCGGCTTGTCTAGCTCCTTCATAATGTCCTGCAAGGTGGGTAATCCACAGTCATTGGACACGAATTTGTTGATGTCTATCTTTTCGCGTAGTTCTTTGCTGGAAATTAAGTCTTCTACCGATGCACCAACAGCTTCGGCCATCTTTTCCACAAGGGCATATCTTTCGGGGTGCACTGCACTGCGGTCCAGTGGGTTTTGGGCGTTGCGTATTCGTAGGAAGCCTGCACATTGCTCGAAGGCTTTTTCGCCTAAGCGTTCCACCTTTAGTAGTTCTTTTCGCGAATTGAATGCTCCATTCTTGTTGCGGTGTTCTACTATTTTTTTTGCTAGCATAGGTCCGATGCCCGACACGTAGCTGAGCAGTTCTTTGCTAGCGGTGTTTAGCTCTACGCCCACATTGTTTACACAGCTTACTACCACGTCGTTAAGGCTTTCTTGTAGCAGTGTTTGGTTCACATCGTGTTGGTATTGCCCTACGCCTATGGATTTTGGGTCTATTTTTACTAGTTCCGAAAGGGGGTCCATAAGTCGGCGACCGATGGACACGGCTCCACGCACCGTAACGTCGTAATCTGGAAACTCTTGGCGTGCAATGTCTGATGCCGAATATACCGAAGCACCGTTTTCGCTCACCATTACGGCGATAACTTTGGTTTTAAATCTAGCTCTTTTCACGAGCTCCTCTGTTTCGCGACCAGCTGTGCCGTTGCCTATGGCTATAGCTTCTATTTTGAATGCTTCTACGAGGTTTTCTAGTTTCTTTACGGAATCGTGTTCCTCACGCACCGAGGTGAATGGATATATAGTTTCGTTGTGTATTAGTTCGGCTTGTTCGTTGAGACATACTACTTTACATCCAGTGCGGAATCCCGGGTCGATAGCTAGCACTCGTTTTTGTCCTAGAGGTGAGGCTAGTAGCAGCTGACGTAGGTTTTCGGAGAAAACTTTTATAGCTTCTTGGTCGGCCTTCTCTTTCAAGATGTTGTAGAATTCTGTTTCCATCGATGAGGATAGTAGGCGTTTGAAACTGTCTTTCACCGCCATTTTTATTTGTGTAGAGGCTTCGTTATTAGATTTTACAAACTGACG
>JAFZEK010000065.1 GCA_017560705.1 Bacteroidales bacterium
GGCGAGGGGTGCAAGTATTTCTCTATATCCATGGCGTTAATAGGTGTGGCAGTGCTTATGCGTATGTCGTTTGCGGTATTGCTGGTGGCTATAGTTTGTTTTGAGCTGCTGAGGGTGTGGAGAAAAGAAACTACTTTTTGGAATAAAGTGCCTAGTGTGCTTATTGCCGTGGGTGCCGTGGGTGGCTATATGGCTTGGAACTCTCATTTGCGAGCCATGCACGACAGCTTGTTCCTCAGTGGATTAATGCACGCCGACAGCTGGGAGGAGACAAAGGAACTCATACTGCAAGCCAAAAACAATTGGTTTTATCAGTATTTCTCCGAACGTCAGTACAAGGTGTTTTTGTTGTTGTTGGGCTTGTCATTTATTTTTGGCAAAGACAACCGAAGAGAGCAACGAGAAAGAAGAAATAGAGCCGGCAAAACATTGTCGTTGTGGAAGTTTTGGGTTATATATGTGTTTGGCTGTGTGTTGTTTTTGTTTGCCATGGCAAAGCAAGCCCCCGACCACGATTATTATTTCATCGACACGTTTTTCCTTCCATGTCTAATGCTTTTAATATTTGTTCTCAATAGGTTGGGTAAAGTGACGGACATACGGTCGGCAATTATGTTTGTGCTGTTGATAGTAGTGACTGTAGATGATGTTCTGATAGTTGACGTAAACAACAGCCTGAAAGACCGACGAGATTGTACGGAGAGGGCTTACATTACGTCGAAGAACTTTGAGGGTGCGGAGGATTTTTTGAACAAAGAGAATGTGCCTAAGGACGCAAAGATTTTGACGTTGTTTGCTTATCCACAGAATGCTCCGTTCATACTCATGAACAGGAAGGGCTACACCGAAATGTGGTACGAGCTAGACATGATAGAGAATGGAATAGCCAACTTTGACTACGATTATATAGTGATAGAGAATGTGAACTTCGAAAAAGAGTTTGAATATTGTAATCATATTCTTCGCCGACTGAAACCATTGGCTACCAACGGCAAGATTACGCTTTGCGAATATTCCGACACCATAGTGTGCAACTCTGTGGCTGATTTTGTTGTGAAATGAGTAGGATATAAAAACGACGGATATGAAAAAAAGACGGATATGAAAAAAAGACCGACAATGTCGTAGGGACATCATCAGTCTTTAGTGTATTGTAAAACTTACGTTTAAACTTCTTATTTAATAGGGTGGTCTTTGTGGAATTGAACAAGACGAGCTTCCAAATCAGGGAATTGGTCGCGAAGAACAAGAGCCACGCAAGCACGTATACCTTGGCGAGTACTTCCTGTAATATCCAAAGATATAGCACTGATACCGTAGCAAATAAGTTCGTTAAGAAGGTCGACGCCAGTAAATCCGGGATAGCAGAAAGTGAAGTAGAAACCATCACCGATAGGTTCTCCCATATCTTCGTCATAAACGATGTAGAAACCATTGTCGGTGAACATTTTCTTCATTATGTGAGCTTTTTCGCCATATTCGTGGATGTCTTTTACGAAGTTGTAAGAACCATCGTTGGCACCTTTAAGCATAGCAGCTAAAGCGTATTGAGCCGAGTGAGCAGTACCTGAGCTTAGACAGTATAAAGTGCCAAAGATCATAGCTCTACCAAGTTGAGTTTGAGAGTAATATCTGCCTAAATCAGGGCATTCCATGCTGAAAAGTTCAGGGCTGATAATCATCATAGCGATGCGTTGTCCAGCATAGCTGAACGATTTAGAACCCGAAATCATAAGCACGTAGTTTGTAGTGTATTTAGCCACAGTAGGTTGGAAAGGAGCTACACCAGGTTTAGAGTAATCTTTGCGGAAGTCCATAGCAAAATAAGCAAGGTCTTCAAGGATGATAACTCCGTATTTGTTAGCCATTTCGCCTATGATTTTTAGTTCTTCGTCGGTGAAGCAGAACCAAGCAGGGTTGTTAGGGCTAGAGTATATGATACAAGCCACGTCGCCGTCTTTCAACATTTCTTCAAGTTTGCCACGAAGTTTTTCGCCTCTGTAGTCGTATACGTCGAAAGTTTTGTAAGGAATATCCAACACACGGCATTGTTGTTTTTGTACAGGGAAACCTGGGTCTATGAACAAAACGGTGTTTTTCTTCTTATCATAGCGAGTAAGAGTAAGGAACGAAGCAAAACCGGCTTGCATAGAACCTACTGTAGGTACGCAGCATTCTGTAGGCACGTCGATGTCCAAAAAGTTCTTTGCAAACAAAGATATTTGGTCTTTTACTTCTTGGGTTCCGTAGATTTCAGGATAAATGGAGGCAACACCATTGCGTAGGGCTTCTATTTCAGCTTCAACGCCAACTTGTGCAGCTGGTAATCCAGGGATACCCATTTCCATTTTTATGTAACGTACTCCAGTTTCAGCTTCTACGTCTTGTATCATTTTACGCATTTCTCTGATAGACGCTTTTCCTGGGTTAGCAATTTTATTGCTTTGTGCAATCTTTGCAATAGTCTCTTTACTAATTGGTATTTGTGTCATTGTTGTATTTTTATATTAGTTTATGTATTCGTATGTTTACTTGCCTCCAAAATCCTTTATTTTAGGTAGATTTATGGGGCTCACTTCTTTCACGATGTTATATATCTCTTTCTTTTCCATGTCCGGAGCCGGTCCAAAGATGCTTGCTACTTCGTTCAGCTTTACATCTAGGAATATCTGTGTAGCCAAAAGGTTAGTTCTCACTTGATGAACCTTTTGTATGCTTTTCAATGCACTGAGAATGCTGGCACGTGCTTGAGTTTGGTCTTTCGTCATCATGTCTAGGCCTAGGCGATGATAGTTGTAGTTTGCAATGCGTAGGTCTTTATATGTGGGGTTGGTGTAGTTTTCTACAAACCAATATCTTGCTTTCTGTCCGTCGGTGTTTCTCCATCCTCTGTATGCCGATTTTTCGGCCGTTTGTGCTATAGTGCGAGCTATCTCGAAAAAGGGGTCGCCACCCATCATGGCAAATGAATCGAAGTATACTCCTAAAAACAAATAAAGGTAGTAGGATATGCCCGATGAAAGATTGGATGTAAATGAATTTACGTCGAATTCCAACGGCTGACTTTCATTGAAAGAAAATTGAAAATCGGACTCTATATAGTTGAACAGCCCCGTAGTGTAATTGGAATTATATACCGGACGGCGAACCTGTATGCTAAACTGTCCCTTGAATTCCGTAAGCGACACTCTTTCGCTAAGTATGAGCCCTATGTTGCAATCTATCTTTTCATGGGGTTCAAAGCTCGCCGTTGTCCATTTTCGGTTGTTTACGAAATCCTCTATAGTCTGCTTCATTGTCTCAAAAATCTGCTTTTCGGTGGTTTGTATCTGCTGAGAGTTTATCGTAACACTGCAACGAAACTCTTGAGAATTAGCCGATAAAACCATTACTGCCAGTATTATTATCAAAAAGATTTTCTTCATAATATATATGTATGTTTATTGAACATGTCGTAACTTTCCATTTGCAAATTTACGACTTTTTTCTCATTCCTAGCTAAAACGGGAAAAATATGTTTTTATTTGGAATGACGAACAAAAAAAGTTCATTTTTGAATATATGTTTATAGTCTCATTATGCTCAAGCATTCGGCTGCAAAAGAATCTCCTATGCCCATCCTCAATGCATTCGTTTGGCTTCGGCTGAAAGATGGTTGTAGGATATTGAAGAAAATTCAGCCAATGTGTGTTGTTTTTTATCTATCAGCCTGTGAGTCATTGTTCAAACTGTTGTAAGAAACTGTTCGGACAGGGTTCTTTATTTTCACCTCGATGCAAATTTATTTTCCTCGTGATGTAGATGAAAATTCCTCGTGATGTAGATAAATTTTCCTCCCGATGGAAATTTTTGGCGATAGAAAAAAGACGTAAACCCGAGTGCTTGGTTTTGGCTACGATGGATTTACGTCTGATTTCTTTTGCAGCTCGTTGCTGCTATTAATGGCTATGAATCTTAGTGTTTACATGTTTTCTATCAGTTTTTTTGTGTCGCGATACTTTATGCGGCTCATAAGGCGATAGGCTATGTAGTACAAAACGAGGGCTATGCCTATTTCTACAATGTCTATTACCGAAGCACTACTGCGTACAATGGATTCTAGAATAATAATCATGTAGCCTTGTGCAAATTTGATTAATGCCCAACAGGGTATCAATACCGCAAATACGTATGAAAACGATCCTGAAAATAATGTATTTATCAGTATAGCTGTAGCCGATAGTAGCAAGCAGTGCTCCAAGGTGAGCCACCATTGATAGGTGTTCATAGTGGAGTGTTGTGCTATGTATTGCCACAAAAAACAGTCGTATCCACTGCCTGGTATCAAGGCTATTATGCTGTCGGCTGCTACATACATGAGTGCTGCTATCAGAGGCATTATTATAGCCGAATATAGTACTATAGTTATAAACTTCTCGAGGTTGGATGCCGGAGTCATCAGAAATGACAGGTCGGGATTGAGCCTATTAGCTTTCGGATATATTTCTGATGGAGTTGTGATTATGGTAAGAATAATCGTAAATATAAATCCGGAAACTCTGTTTAATAGTGTAAATGAAGTTGAGTTCTCGTTAGTGTCTTGTAGTAGGTTTAATACTATAATTATAGCGATGGTTTGTAATGATAGTAATATTAAAGACATGACGCGAAACCTATTCCAATCCCTTGTCATCAGCTTTCTGAGTCTGGATGTGCTGAAAGTGTTGTTCATATTCTTCCGCTTTTTGGTTGTTGTGTGTTAGTATTTTAGTCGTTTCATTTTTTTGTATGTAAAGGCGTATATAAGCAGTGCAGTGCCCATTATTGCAATATCTAAAA
>JAFZEK010000066.1 GCA_017560705.1 Bacteroidales bacterium
CACCATAGAACCAAACACCGCAAAGGCTATATAATATAGTATAAACAAATTGGTTATCAAGTTCAGTTCGGAGACATTAACCATATTGGCTATGGCAAAACAGAACACATACACACAATAAAGCCCCAAATCAAACGAATGCTCTATCTGCCGTATGGGCTTTATAAACGACACTCCCAACGACAACGTAGTGAGTACCAATATAAGTACTGCAATACTATTACCCAATGGCATCGCCAACGAAACAGCATACGACACCCCTGCTATGACCACCGCAACCAATATTGACAACACCGAAGACCGCCACAACTCCTTACCAAACAACAATTTCCTGGCATCGAGCATACCGGTATTTAATGTAAAGCCTTCGCTTATCTCTTTCTTCGGCGGCAACAGCTTTCTGAACACTACCTTGCCAAAAAAGATAACAAACAACAAGTATAAGCCTGTAATTATCAAGTCGTAGCTAGTAACTAACAAATATAGATTATTCGGCAAATCCACGGCTTTGGATATAGCTCCTATGTTGGGTATACCTCCTGTGTATATCCCTGCCATTACGGCACTTACCTTGGCATAATCTGCAGTGGAGACACCTGCAGTCTCAGACATTGGCTGAAATAGAAAATAGCCCACACCTATAGTCACTACAATACTCGCCAAACCCGTAAGAAACGCCTTTACAGCCAACTTCGACGACCATTTTCCAAAGTTGCAACTCATAAGCATTAGCGGTATGGCTATCGGAACTGCTATGTTGGACACCCACGTGCAAACACCAATTTCTTCGTTGCCAAACAGTCCCATATTGCCTACCAACAACCCTATGCAATACAATACCATCATGGGACTAACCTTGTTTATAAATGTCCATTTGTGAGACAAGTTCATGACCACCAACGGCACCACCATAAGGTAAACCACCAATAAAACTAATCTTAATATCTCTGACATAATGCGACTTACATTTCTTCTAAGCAAATAGAACGGTTCTGCAAAAATACATTATTTTCCCAATATCAGTTTCTTCTAAGAGTATCAAAAAGAGCCTCTCCCCTTTTTCCGAGGAGAAGGCTCTAAAAATACATCTCTGAAATAGTAAGCACACGCATTTAAAACACATATATTATCTGCTTGTTCAACGTGTCATTACTTTTTTATCGTTTTTTTTCTCTATTCTTCTATGATAGCTTTTGCAACTTCCATAGCCTTGTCTACACCGGCAATGTTCTTGCCACCGGCAGTTGCAAAGAACGGTTGTCCACCACCGCCACCTTGCATTTCTTTACCAGCTTGACGCACAATGTTGGAAGCATTCTTTCCTGCATCCACGCGGTTTTGTCCTAAGACTACCAATAGCGAAGGCTTGTCGCCGAAGGTGCTACCTAACACGATAGCCATATCAGCATTTTCGGCACGCAACGACAACAACATATCTTTCAGCATATTCAAGTCCATATCCAACTTGTCTACTACCAAGTTATTAGCTTGAGCCAACTTGTCGGCGAAGGTTTTCTTCATGGCCATAGCCTGCTCTTGTTGGAATTTGGCTATATCTTTTTGCAATGCAGCGTTCTCGTCCATAAGCTTTTGGATAGCAGCCACCATGTCTTTCGGATTCTTCATCAGCTCTTTCAAAGCATCTATTTGGTCTTGCATTGCATTGGCATAGTTTTCGGCTTCAATGCCTGTAACAGCCTCTATACGACGCATTCCCGATGCAATAGCCGATTCGGCTACGATGCGGAAACTACCTATATTACCAGTAGCACTTACGTGAGTACCGCCACAGAACTCTACCGAGTCGGCGTATTTAACCACACGCACCACTTCGCCATACTTTTCGCCAAAGAGTGCCATAGCTCCCAACTTTTGGGCTTCGGCTATTGGCATAGCACGATGTTCTTCCAAAGCAATATTACGACGAATATCTTCGTTTACAAGGTGTTCTACTTGACGAATTTCGTCGTGGCTTAGCTTAGCGAAGTGCGAAAAGTCGAAACGAAGACGCATATCATCCACGCTGGAACCTTTTTGCTCTACATGGGTGCCAAGCACTGTACGCAATGCTTTGTGCAATAAGTGTGTGGCAGTATGATTGTTTTCAGTGCGACGACGTTTACTTTCGTCCACCATTGCCACGAATGTTGCAGAAGGATCGGCAGGTAAAGTTTCTACTAAGTGTACTATCAAGTTGTTCTCTTTCTTAGCGTCGAAAACTCTCACTTTTTCGTCGCCACAAAGCAAGAAACCCTTATCGCCAGCCTGTCCACCGCCTTCGCCGTAGAAAGGAGTGCGGTCAAATACTAGCTGATAAAACTCTTTGTCTTTGGTTTTTACTTTGCGGTATTTCAATATTTCTACGTCGGCCGTAAGAGTGTCGTAGCCCACGAATTGTTCTTCTTGTCCGTTGTGCACCGCCACCCAGTCGTCGGTATCCACAGCGGCAGCAGCACGCGAACGTTGTTTTTGCTCTTCTAGTCCCTTTTGGAAGCCGTCCATATCCACAGACCATCCATTTTCTTTAGCCATAAGCTCAGTAAGGTCGATAGGGAAACCGTAGGTGTCGAAAAGTTCGAAAGCAAAAGCACCGTCTATAACATTGCCTTTAGTTTCAGCAATATATCTTTCAAATTTCAATATACCATTAGAAAGAGTGCGAAGGAACGATTGTTCTTCTTCAAGTATAATGCGTTTTATGAGGTCTTGTTGTTTTACAAGTTCTTCAAACTGCTTGCCCATTTGGTTTACAAGTGTAGGCACAAGGTCGTAGATGAACGGTTCTTTAAATCCAAGGAAAGTGTAGCCGTAGCGTACAGCACGACGAAGAATGCGGCGTATTACATAACCGGCCTTGGCATTGGATGGCAACTGACCATCGGCAATGGAGAATGACACAGCACGCAAGTGGTCGGCACATACACGCATAGCCACATCAGCCTTTTCATCGCAGCCATAAGTAAGGTTGGCCTTGCGAGCAATTTCTTGTATAATAGGTTGGAACACATCAGTGTCGTAGTTGGATTGTTTGCCTTGCATAACCATGCACAGACGTTCAAAACCCATGCCGGTGTCTACGTGCTTAGCAGGTAGCGGCTCCAAAGTGCCGTTGGCCAAGCGGTTGTATTGCATAAACACAAGGTTCCATATTTCAATCACTTGAGGATGGTCTTTGTTCACCAAATCCTTTCCGGGCACTTTAGCTTTCTCTTCGTCCGAACGAATGTCCACATGAATTTCGGAGCAAGGACCACAAGGACCTTGGTCGCCCATTTCCCAAAAGTTATCCTTTTTACTACCAAGCAATATGCGGTCTTCGGCAATGTGTTCTTTCCAAAAATCGAAAGCCTCCATATCCTTGCCAAGGTTCTCCTTGTCGTCGCCGCCAAAAACGGTAACATACAAGCAGCTCTTATCTATCTTTAGCACTTCGGTAAGGAATTCCCAACCCCATGCAATAGCTTCTTTCTTAAAGTAATCGCCAAAAGACCAGTTGCCTAACATTTCGAACATAGTGTGGTGATAGGTATCGTGGCCTACCTCTTCAAGGTCGTTGTGCTTACCGCTAACGCGAAGACACTTTTGCGAATCGGCTACACGTGGATACTTTGCAGGTGCATTACCCAAAAATATATCTTTAAACTGGTTCATTCCGGCATTGGTAAACATAAGAGTAGGGTCGTTCTTTACCACCATAGGTGCCGAAGGTACAATATGATGAGCTTTGGATTCGAAGAATCGCAAAAACTCTTGGCGTAATTCATTAGATGTCATTATATAATATATGTATTTATTTTACTATTAAAACATGTTTGATACGATAACTCATTTCCCTCCATTTTATTATATTAGTACCAACTTATTTTTTTCCACAACCCAAAGCCGAAACGCAAATATAGTACTATCAGTGTTTTTGTAGTCCTTTTTTTCTTAGCAACCACTATGCCTCCGGCCTACTCTTTTTTCCACCTTTTATCTTCGAATGGCTAGAGCAATGAGACTTTAAGCCATCAGCCTTGCTCCCAAATAGATAATAGGCAACTTCTAAAAATTCCACGTTCTAGAAAATTAAATTGATTGCAAAAAGAACTTTTGCGTGCGTTGACTTCGTCGATGTTGCTATCGCTCGAAATAGCTAATGCTGGGGCATTGCTCTTTACTCGCTTAATCGCAACGTTGCGTTTTTTACCGAAATCTTTCTGTTTCTTTTGGGGTCGCATAGCCCGCTATGATGGGTCAAAAGAAACTAGAAATCTTTCTAGTAAAAAATTCGCAAATCACTTGCAAAGCAATTTTTAGAAGTTGCCAATAATTTGAGCAACAAACCGCCACAGCTTTTTCTTTCCTCCCCTTGGGATAAAAAGCCCCCCTTGCACATACAAAATTGCCCAGATATGGTAGTTTTTTTATCCCTTCCCACTACTTTTCTATAATTCAAAGCTTGAATTTTATATTCCAAGCTTTGGTTTTAATATTTCAAGCTTTGAATTATTAAAACCAAGATTTGAATTTTATAATTCAAGGCTTGAAATATATTTTTATTGTAGAGAGAAGAAACTTTTCATGCGGAGGTTTGCAACTTTTCATGCGGGGCTTTTTTCTATTTTATCCTACACTTTGATGGTCAAAAAAAGCCGATTTAAAAAAAAATTGCCACACACTTCTCTCTTTTTTTTGCAATATTGAATAGTTTTTCATTGTAGTTTTTATCACTTTTTCGCGGTTATAAATCATTTTATTTCACTATTTTGCACAATATTTCGCATTTTATTTAAAAAAAAACACCAAAATACTTGCACAGTTCGTAATAAATACGTAACTTTGCGGCATGAAAATTCGTTTTTTATCGGCTACATCTTTTGTATTTTGCATTAGCATTCGACAAAAGAAAATGAAGCTGACGGGAAATAAATACAATTAAAAAAAAATGAAATTCAAACACATATATACTATGAAGAAGACGAAATATTTTTTAGCCGTATTGGCATTAGTAGCCGTGGGAAGTATTAGTATCATGAGCTGCGACAAGGAAGAAATAAACGAAGACGCTTACGTTTCCAATATGGAAAAATCCGACTGTTTGGGCATGCCAAAATACTCCGAAACATCGGAAGACTCCATTGTCTTTAACTACGAAAATCACACTCTTTTTGTAGAACACCACAACCATATTATAAATTGTGGGCACGACAGCATTAGCGTAAGTGTAAATGTGGCAAACGACACCATTTGGATAAAAGAACTTGACTTTGGTGAAGAAGCCAACTGTATATGCAATGTAACCAACTCCTATCAGATAAACAATTTGGAGAAAGGCAGATATGTTGTAGTTGTCCGCAACTGCACTCGCATGGGAAACTACCCCGAAGGTTGTCGCATTGTATATCAAGGAATTTTAAACATCTAAAACATTATAACTATGAAAAAAGCAATTTTAAAAGTCACCGCATTGGCGATAGCAGTCATGGGAAGTATTAGTATCATGAGCTGCGACAAGGAAGAAATAAACGAAGACGCTTACGTTTCCAATATGGTAAAATCCGACTGTTTGGGCATGCCAAAATACTCCGAAACATCGGAAGACTCCATTGTCTTTAACTACGAAAATCACACTCTTTTTGTAGAACACCACAACCATATTATAAATTGTGGACACGACAGCATTAGCGTAAGTGTAAATGTGGC
>JAFZEK010000067.1 GCA_017560705.1 Bacteroidales bacterium
AAATCTTCTCAAGAAAATTCCGTAAATCACTTGCAAAGCAATTTTTAGAAGTTGCCTTATATACCGTGCTCTGCTATCTTTTGACTATTATCCATAGCTTCCGAAACGTTTATAACAAAATCCCCAGTCTTTTCATATAGTGCATATATACTACTATATAAAGTGCCCAACTCGTAAGTGTAGCTTCCTGCTTTTATGGCTTCCAAATGATTAGTTCGCAAGATATTTCTATAAGTATTTATCTCATTTTCGCAGTTATAAGCAGCTTCCAAATCTATAGTGTCATAATCCATTTGCAAATTCTTATTCATTACCTTAAGCGAATTCTCTACCAAGCCAAACATTACGTCTAACTCTGTATTCATTCTTGTATCGAACTTTATTTTTTGTTCTCTCTGAATGCTTTTTAATATTGCCATCTGATATATACTATCGCCAATGCTTTCAAGATTATCTATGATACGCAACATGCTAGTCACTTTTTGTGATGATTGCTTACTCAATTCTCCTTCCGTTATCTTGGTCAAATATTTAGCAATTTCTATTTCCATTTTATCTGTTATAGTTTCATATTTCTTTATGCGTTCCATCGTCTTCTCAAAATCGTCAACTTTGGTATTGTCGTCTAGTTCTTTCAAGAATGTAAACATTCGCTCCACACGCTGTCCAAAAATTTCTATTTCTTGCTTGGCACTTTGTATACCAAGTTCGGAAGTACTTACAAGTCCAGTATCAATATACTTTAAGCGGAAGTTTTCTATATCATCGTTAGGATTATTCTTTATGACAAAGTTCACAATCTTTATTATAAGAGGAATGAACCACACAAGGACAAATGTATTAGTTATATTGAACATAGAGTGGAATAGAGACAAGGCAATAGGGATAGCCACTGCATCGGTAAACGGAGACACTCCTTCTAACTTCATAGTAATAAAATCTACCAAATTCAAGAATGGGAAGAAGAGAATAAGCATCCACACTACCCCTATTACATTGAACACGAGATGAGAAAGGGCTGCTTTTTTGGCAGAATTATTAGCCACCATAGCAGCAAGATTAGCAGTAATAGTTGTACCAATATTTTCGCCCAACACCATAGCAGCTCCTACCTCAAAACTTATCCATCCTTGGCTACACATCAATAACGTTATAGCCATAGTAGCACTAGAACTTTGAACTATAAGAGTAAGTATTGTTCCAATAAGAACAAATAATAATATAGAGAAGTATCCATAATTTGAGTACTGAGCTATAAACTGCAACAGTTCGGGGTAATTATTTATATCGGGAATACTATCCTTCATAAACTCTATACCCAAAAACAAGAGCGAGAAACCTACAATAAACTCCCCTATCGACTTTCTTTTACTATGCTTTGAAAAGATGAATGGTATAGAAATGGCTACAATAGGTATAGCCAACTCCGCCATTGAAAATTTAAGACCTAGCAAAGATATAATCCAAGCAGTGGCCGTAGTACCAATGTTAGCACCCATAATTACAGCCACAGCACCGGCAAGCGATAATAATCCAGCATTTACAAAACTAACTACCATCACAGTAGTAGCACTAGAACTTTGGATAATAGTAGTAACAAAAGCACCTGTGAAAATACCATTTATAGGTTTAGAAGTCATGCGTGCTAGGATGTCTCTCATTTTGTTGCCAGCTAGTTTTTGGAGACTTTCGCTCATAAGCTTCATCCCATATAGGAATATTCCCAGCGAACCAATAGTAATAAGTAAGTTTACAATAACTGTAGTCATAATCTAAATCATTTAATTTGTTTATTTTACACGTTTTCTATTTTCAATATTTTATAATGCAAAATTCAACAATCATTACTACAGAAGGATTGCAATATTGTTAAGTTTTCGTTGCTAGCGGTTAATAAAATGATACAAATGCAGTTCGAATTATTACTAAAGGCAATTTCTAAAAATTGCTTTACAAGTGATTTGAGAATTTTTACTAGAAAGATTTCTACTTTCTTTTGACCCATCATAGCGGGCTATGCGACCCCAAAAGAAATAGAAAGATTTCGGTAAAAAACACAAACGTTGCGATTAAGCGAGTAAAGAGCAATGCCTAAGCATTAGCTATTTCGAGCGATAGCAACATCGACGAAGTTAACCACGCAAAAGTTTAAAGAATAATCTTACAAAATTCCCAGAACGTGGGATTTTTAGAAGTTGCCTAAAATAAGAGCAACTTCTAAAAATCAGAACGAACAACAAATGCTATTGCTGCCATTATAATTTCTAGAAGTTGCCCTAAATACTGAATCTCAACAACTATAAGTCTATATTCTCCAAGAAAGATTTTGCACTATCTATAAGCTTAGAATCGCAGTTAAGGATTTGTGCTATTCTCAATGCCTCATGAGGAACATTTTCCGAAGAATCTTCTTGAAGCGAATAATCCATATATTTATTTATGTTTTGAGGAGTTATAGGTTCTTTTATATTGCTATCTATAAATCCTTTCACTCTCATTTTCCTACAGTCTAGCCCTAAATGGCTATAGTGAGTAGTTATCATAGAATAAGAGTTTTGCTTGTCTAAGTGGCTTGCAATGGCTTGCACTATAGCTTTACCCTCTAGCGGATTGGTAGTTCTGGCCGGCTCATCTATAAGCACTAGCATTTTATATTTATCCGAATCCTTTACTATACTGTCTATCTTTATAATCTCGCTGGCAAAAGATGACAACCCATTCATTTCGTTTTGTTCATCGCCAATACTGAACACTACCTTATCTACAAGCTCTATGCGTGCTTCATCCGCCGGAACATAGAACCCAAACTGTGCCATAAGCTGTGCTATAGCCATAGTTTTCAGTATCACAGTTTTTCCGGCCATATTAGCACCTGTTATCAGCGTTGTACCGGGCTTAATAGTTATATCTATAGGCTGATATGGTTGCTTTTGTGCTTCAAGCAAATGCTTCAAACGTGGATTTACAAGCTGTGTATAGCCTATATAATCGGTGGATAGAGAAGGTTTACATAGCTTCCAATCTCTAGCCATCTGCACTTTA
>JAFZEK010000068.1 GCA_017560705.1 Bacteroidales bacterium
CAGCAGCTCTATAGCACCGGAGTTTATAGGCACCCAACGTTGCTTATTGCCTTTGCCGGTAATAAGCAGGCACTCTTCGTCCAAATAAAGCTGGGAAAGAGTGAGGTTCACCAACTCCGACACACGCAGTCCACAGCCATAGAGCACTTCGATAATAACGGCATTTCGAGCTTCGTCGTCCCTACTTCTATCCAAGGTTTGCAACATTCTATCTATCTCCGAATTGGTAAGCACGTCGGGCAGTTTCCTAGCCATACGAGGCAACTCCAACAGATCGGCAGGATTTTCCGCTATAGCGTCTTCGACAAGCAGATATTTGTAGAACATCCGAATGCCGGACACCATGCGAGCCTGAGTGGAGAGAGCCACCTCGGTGTCGTTAAGCTCCTTTAGAAATTCCCGCAGATGCGAGAGCTTCACCTCTTCGGGTGGCAACGACATCTCTTTGGCAAAGACTGCCAAATGGTTCACATCCCTAAGATAAGCCTCTATAGTGTTTGGCAGCAAACCTTTTTCCAGCTTAAGAAAAATCTCAAAATCGTGTATAGTCCTATTCCATACTAGTGCAACATCCTTAGCGTACATAAGAAAAAAAATCTATCTACTGTTTTTGGGACAAATCTACTTTTATCATTCGGTTTTTTATCACCTGGGTTCTCTTTCTAAAATAAGATGTTTTATTGGCAGGATTTCTTTTCAGCGGACTTGGCAGGGTGACGGCAAGCTGAGCGGCTTCCGTCTTGGTAAGATTCACAGCCGACTTTCCAAAATAATATTGCGAAGCGGCCTCGCAACCATATATTCCATTACCAAATTCTACCACGTTAAGATACATCTCCATTATTCGCTCCTTGCCCCATGTCAATTCAATAAGTACAGTAAAATAAGCCTCAAAAGCCTTTCTCACGTAGGTTCTATGTGGCGTTAGGAAAACATTTTTTGCCGTCTGCATGGATATAGTGCTTCCTCCGCGTGTTCTTTTCTTTTTGTTCGAAGAGTTTTCTTTATAGCTCTTCTTTAGCTCTTCGAAGTCGAAGCCGTAGTGCTTCATAAATTTACCATCTTCGGCAGCCACAACAGCGTTCACCAAATGTGGCGACACATCTTCGATAGACACATAATCCCTTTTGAACCTCACATTTTTATCATCATCCACCACCTGATCAAAAAAACGCATAACCATGAGCGGTGTTAGCGGCGGATTCACATACTTGTAAAAAAGAACAAAGAATAAACTAATGCCAAAGAATGCTAGAATAAAATTACGCATAAATCGCAACAACACTGCGAACCAATTGGCCTTTTTGGAGGTTTTATTTTTCTGTTGCTTTCCCATTTTTCCTTAGTAAAAAGTCCAAACAAAAGTGGAAGACAAATCAATAAAAAAACTTGTCTTCCACTCAGCTATAGTCCATATTAGGCTACTTATCTATAATATTCAAAATCTCTATCTATTATAAGAACAGGAACGTATTCACCTTTTTCAACGATGAACTCAGTTTTTTGAATCCAGTTCTTAAAGTCATCATATTTATAAGTAAACATTTGAACAGTAATCACAGGGTCTTCTTCGTTGAAATAATCAAAAGTAGTTTGAGAAGTTACTTCCAAAAGGTCGTCATATTCATAAAATATTTCTTGAATCTTTTGCTTATTCTCGTCGTAAACAGTAGTTACAGCTACAGTACCGAAATCGTTGTAGGTGTACACTTCTCTACGTCTTATAGTATTATGACGGTTGTTATAAGAGCGTTCAGAAACGATACCATCTTGGTTATAACGAACATGAAGACGGTTTTCAAGCTGTTGTTCTTGGTCGTAGGTAATAACTTCCACTAACTGATTCTTCGGATTAAAAGAATAGTAAGTTCTACCAATAACAGTGTCGTTTGGGTCAATAGCTTGGTCCAACATAATATTACCAATACCGTCGCGTTTATGACGAATGCGGAAAATCAATTCGTCTTCTCCTGTAAAATACTTCACATCAATTTTCTTTCCCGACCTTTCGTAGCGAGTCAAAGAACTTTCCAACTTCAAAGCTTTTTCAGGTTTTGCCTGAGTACCGAAAGCTTCATACAAAGTTTCTCTTACATTTTTTACAGGTCCTTTATAGCCATCATATTCAACATCTGGTTTTAGAACAGGAAGCTGTGCAACACTAACAAGTGATGCAAATAAAAACATTGAGAATGCTATTTTTAATTTCATAATATCTTGTTTTTGTATGTTTTATATACTTATTCTACTATATTTATCACCAAAAAAGAAAGTTCAAAAGTACAAAAAAAGTTTGAATTATTCACTATTTTCTTCTACTTTTTATCGAAAGGGAAAGAATTTTCTTTATTCTTCTCGGCCTTATCATTCTTAAACCACTGAGAATTAACAAAGAAACCTTCACCTGGTTTTTTTGTAGATTTACCCACTATTCTACCTTCGGGGTCTATCAACACAAAGTAGGGATAAGAGCGAACTTTGAACATATCAAGCATCTTGTAATCGCTGTTAAAGTGAAGCCAATTCCACTTATACTTCGACCCATTCTTGGAGTTCTTCACAAAGTGATAAAGCTTCTGAAACTCCCTATCGCACGAAATAGTTACGAACTCAATATTACCACTCTTATACACCGTATCTCTATAAAAAGCCAAAGCTTCTATCTCACACAACGACGATGGTTCATTCACCCTCACAAATCCTAGATATACCCATTTTCCTTTAAAATCGTCCAACGACACCATCTCTTTGTCGATATTTGGCAACGAAAAGCCAATTTTTTCTTTCTCA
>JAFZEK010000069.1 GCA_017560705.1 Bacteroidales bacterium
CAACATCGACGAAGTCAGTATTCCGTAAATCACTTGCAAAGCAATTTTTAGAAGTTGCCATAAATCGGTTTTGTATTGTATCTTGCACATAGTTTTAACCGACATACTCCGTGGTCTATTATCGGTCATTACATCTTGCTCTTTCCGTGACTTTTAGAGGCAGATATTTCGCCCTCAAGCCCTACTTATAGAAGTTTTTTTTACCAATATGGGCAATAATTCAATTTTTTCTTGTAAATTTGCAAGACATAAAATTATAGCAATTAAGCATAAAGGATTGATTTATAAAACAAAAAGAATATACAACATGAAAAAAAACATATTACTAGTAGCTCTATTAGTCGGTTTTTCGAGCATATTTGCCCAAGTACGCATACCTGATGGAAATTTTTCTTTTGAGCTTCCAAAAGGATGGAAATATCTTTCTACAACTAAGGTAGACAATAAAACAAAGGTATATCTTTACTCTCATCCCGAAATTGTAGATGGCAAAGATACTATACTTCCATACTTAAAAATATATGTTCAAAGCCAATATAATAGCAAGAACGCTATGGATATGAGTTTGGATCGTTTTATGCAACACCCATTCCAAAGGTTGGAAGAGTACACTGAAGGCTTGTTTTTGCCAAACAATGATGCTATTGCGTTTTTAGGGGTTGATAGAGATGAAAAAGATGGTACAGAAAACCAATTTTATATAGTATATTTTGTTCATAAGAACACTGCTGTAGAATTTAGAATACAGACTACTATGTCTACATTCCCTGAATTAAAGGATGAATTTGAAGAAGTGCTAAAATCCATAGTAGTTTACTAGCAACATTTAAATTAATGGGCTCTGCCTATTAGAAAATTTGATATTAAATATATTTCATACATCTAGGAAGCAAAGTTACACAACTTTGCTTCTTTTTTCAAATTATAATAACCCGTCTAACACATTGGATAAGGATGAAAAAGATACTGATATTAAGCATTTGGATACTAGCATCTGCCACCCAACTTTTTGCCATCTCCCAAGGAGACACTAACCACAATGAGTTCTACCGAAAGGAATATGACAAACTGTATAACAAGTACAAAGACAATCCACAATCCATAGTAAACATAGTGGGAATGGCTGAATTTTATTCTTCACCAAACAACCCTATGAAGAATTACAACATGGCCATAACATTCATAACAGATGCTGAAAAACGATACCTCGCACTAGTAAACAACAACTCCGAATATAAGGAAGTAAACAAACTGATAAAAAAGAAGATAACAATTTCATCCATAAGAAAACAAAAACAATTTATTATAGACGAGGTACTGAAATATGCAAAAGGTGGAAACGTATCGCTACCCGAATGCAAGGAATACATGAACGCTTTCGCATCATTTCCTGCTGTGGTAGAGGAAATAAAGAAAGTAGAAAGCAGCCTTGCCTACAAGGAATGTAAACAGATAAACACCATAAAATCATACGCTTCGTTCATAAACGAACACCCCAACTCTGCCGAAAAAGCACTGGCTGTAGACATTGTAGTAAAAATGGTGCTTGCCGAAATAGAAAATGCTGAAACAGAAGAAAAAGTAAATCTTGCTAGCATTGATTACACCAACGACGTCATAAAAAAACATTCCGAAAAGAAGAAAAGCAAAATAGCTTATTCCAAAGCTTTAAAGACCAACACCCTAGAAGGCTATAGAAGCTTTTTATCACAATACCCATCATGCGATGAATATATGGTTGCTTTGGATAGGATAGAAAAGCTACTACATCAGGATTTTATACACCTAAAAACACCACAACAATATGCGGATTTTGCTTTAAAAAATAGCGACAGTCCCCTTTCAGACCAAGCTATCGACACTCTGATAAACATGATATTGACAGATAAGAACATCGAAGCTTTGGACATTTACTTATCCAACTTTCCTCTGGATCTGCACTATAACGATGTTTTTCAATCTTACTACAGATGGCACACAACTGAAGGCAACGCCGCACCTATCGATTTTTTTGCAGCTCAATATCCTAACTATCCATTTAGTTTCTCACTAAACAATGATTTGGCTACTGGCAAAAAAATAGACCAAATGGACATGTTGCGAGCATTTGATGATAGCCAATTAAGCGAATATCATTCGTTTATAAAGGACTTTATGAACTATGGCATCGCCTACGTAGCACTGCAACGTATAGTGCAAAAAATGATAAGTAAAAACCAATGGCCCGCTGCTGTAAGCAGAATCAAGTCACAAAGTATATGTTTCGAAGACACTAATGCAGCACTATACAATGGGCTAATAGAACTTTTGAATGCACCAATCGACCGAAAAACAAAAATCACAAATGTGTTTTCACCAAAACATAACGTACTAAATGCAGTACCAAACAATAAATTTAATTGTTTATTCTACACAAAACAACATTCAGTCGGAACAACCCATATAGCCTACGCTTCCAAAGATTCCAAAGGCAAATGGGTAGAAAAGGATAATATTCCATTCACAAACATTGCCAACGAAAATGTGAGAATATACTCCTTTATCAATGGAACAAAAATGCTATTAGGAAAGAACAAAGACATTTGTTTGGCAGAAAAAGACAGCATAGGATGGACTGTCACAACCATATACCCCTACCCCATAAACTCCGATGCATTCGATGGAGACGCCTACATGGTACCTGATGGATCGGGAATGCTATTAACAAGTGACCGCAGAGGAGGATTAAATCTTCAACCTTCTGGCTCTTATTTTCACGGAGACACTGCATTAGCATCAGACATTTACTTCGTTCCTCAAAAGGGAAACTACGGCTGGGATGAGATTATAAACCTTGGACCTACAATAAATACCATCTTCAGCGAACGTTCTCCAATACTAAGCAACGACCTTAAAACGCTGTATTTTGTTTCCGATGGTCATTGCGGACTAGGATATTACGACATATATCAGTCCACTCGCACCAATACCAACTCATGGACAAATTGGAGCGAACCCAAAAACCTAGGCAAAATATACAACACAGGATTCTATGAAATAGCATTATCGTTATCGGAAGATGAAAAGAACTTATACGTTGTTTCAGACCGAGGAGGCAAATTTGAAGTACACACTATAACACTGAAAGAAGACAACGAAGAATACAAAAAGACGATAAAATTACATAGCAATACAATTCTTGAAAACGCTGCGACCATCACAGTGGTAGATATAGATACAAAAAAGGAAGTTGGTTCATACTCTTTCAATGGAAGTGAAATGGAATTAGAATTATTTGCGAATAAGAATTACATTGTTTATTCTTTATCCAATGAATATTACTCACCAGCTACATTAATCACTTCCGACACAAAAAACGAAGTTCAGTTGTCATATTTCAAGATAAACGAACTCAAAAGCAATAAAACCAAGCAACCCCTCGTATCCGTTTCTTACCAAAACACCGTTAGTCCAGATTTGGAAGCTACATCATTTTACGAAATAAACAGCATTGTAGACTTTTTGAATTTAAATCAAAACTGCAACATTGAAATAGTTTGCAATGTGGATATAGAAGACTTAGAAGAAGCGTACTATCTTTCAGTAGAACGAGCTAAACTACTAAAAGAGTACTTTATAAGCATTGGGATAAAGAAAGACAGAATAATTACATCAGGATATGCCAATATAAACTACTCCACACAAGAAAATGTCTACCCAGTAGAATTAATATTCCGCTAAACGAGCACTACATTAAGATACAAGTCTAATCTTATAAACATGTAATGTTCGTTTTTTATGGAGAAAAACATGAGAATAATGAAAAAAAGTGCGTAACTTTGCGTGCTGATATATATATAAAATCAAAAGGCTTTTTGGGTCTAAAATTATTAGTTTTGTGTTAGATAAATAAACATATTTCGTTATATATGGAACATACATTTGTACAATTTGAAGGTAAAAACATACATTATCAATCCGAAGGAGAGGGAGAAAAAGTGCTAGTATTCTTACATGGATACTTAAACGACCTCAACGTATGGGCATCCTATATTTATTCCTATATGCGAAATATGCGTGTAATAGCTATAGACCTTCCAGGCCATGGCCTTTCAGACACATTTGATGATGTACATACAATGGAGTTTATGGCCCAAACCGTAAAAGCTGTACTTGATGCTGAAAAAGTAACGCAATGCGTTTTGATGGGTCATAGCATGGGAGGATATGTATCTTTAGCATTTGCCGAAGCCTACCCTGAAATGCTAAAAGGCTTAATTCTACTACACTCTCAAGCATTAGTAGACAACAACGAATCTAAAGCCAATAGATTAAAAACTTGTGAAACAGTAAAGAATAAAAGAGTTAGTTATATTATAAGCTTCATTCCAGAACTTTTTGCTAAGGAAAATAGAGAACCTATGGGACAAGACATAAAAGAAATTCAGGAAGATGCTTTGCGTACTTCGGAAAGAGCTATCGTTGCAGCCCAAAAAGGAATGTTATGTAGAAAAAGTCGAGTAGGTTTATTATCTCAACTAGATATTCCTATCTTATTCATATTTGGAAAAAAAGACCAACGAATACCTTTAGAAATTGGACTTAGCCAAGCTATGCTACCCAAATACTCCGAAACTATAATTCTTGGAAACTCTGGGCACATGGGGCACTTCGAAGAACGTAAATACCTTAAACTAAAGATATATAATTTCGCTCAATCTTGCTATTATCTTCCATGATAAGCAAGATTTTTTTATTATTCTAGTTCATCATTCCTTGGATATATAGTAGTAAGAACTTTATCAATCCTTACTCCATCCATATCCATTATTTCAAACTTAAAGTTCTCCCATTCTATAATTTGACCTTCTTGAGGTATCTTCTCTATAATATTAATTATTAAACCACTAATAGTATTAAACTTCGTATCTTCTCCAAACAAATCTTCCTCATCAAAGTAGGCTAGAAAATCATAAAAACTATACCTTCCATCCACTATATAAGTACCATCTTCTCGCATAGTTATATCTCCAGTTTCATTCTCTTCTAACATTTCACCTACAAGAGCTTCCATTATATCTTTCAAACTCACAATACCAACCACACTACCAAATTCATCTATTATTAAAGCACTCTTTATTCGGCTTTTTTTAAACATCTCCAACGCATTATATACATTCACATTTTCTGGTATGTAATTAACCTTCGAAACAATATTCTTCAACGAAAAATCATTCCGATTAATTGTCCTAAATAAATCTTTTAGATGCACAAAACCTACGACATTGTCGATATTTTTATCGATAATTGGATATGTATTATATACTTTATCTTCTATTTTTTTCTGGAGCAAATCCTTGCTATCATTTATGTCCAAAAATATTATTTCCCTTCGGTGAGTCATTATCGATGAAATCTTTCTATCGCTAAGATTAAATGCCCTTTCCACTATATCATGCTCCACCTCTTCTATCTCACCATCCTCTAGGCTTTCTTTCATCATATTTTTTATTTCTTCCTCTGTAACCGGAGCTTCTTTCATCTTATTCAAGCCAAACAACCCCGACACAAGACTGCTACTCTTGGCCAATACCCAAACTAATGGATAACATATTTTACTCAAAATCATCATCGGTCTAGATATAAATTTAGCTATACTTTCAGCTTTACTAAGCCCCAAACGCTTAGGGAATAACTCTCCAAAAACAAGAGTAAGATAAGTAACTAATATAACTATTATCGTTTTACTTATTACAAAACTATAAGCCTCCAACGAAGGAATATACCTCGACAATACTTTGGACAAATCGTTAGCAAAAGCCTCGCCACTAAAAAGTCCCGTAAGAATACCTATAAGAGTTATACCAATTTGAAGGGTACTAAAAAAATCGTCGGGATTGTTAGCCAACTTCAAAGCACTACCGGCTTTCTTGTTACCTTGCTTAAAGTCTATTTCCAATCGACTTTTGCGGGCACTTACAACTGCCATCTCGCTCATACTCAAAAAGCCATTTATAAGTATAAGCACTGCTATTACTATTATCTCCATTACGTATTTCTGTCTTTATGGTTCATACAATAACAGAAAAAAACGTATTATATTATAACTACACTGAAATATTATCCATTTCAATAGTTTTATTTCCTTAATTTCTAGAATAGAGAACGGATATAAAAAAAACGAAAGAACTCTCCTTGCTCAACATAGAAGAACCTTATCTTTTCCATAAAAAGTAACGAAACGCAATATTTTTATCCCAAATCGGTCGTTAGGATTTTTTGTAAGATTCTGAGTGTGCTGTATATAAATACTAATCAATGCTTTATATGCGATATTTTCTAATGACCGTCATTAGAAAATATCACATATAATAGACTGTATACCTCATATTTATGATTTATACACATTTCTAATGACCTATTTGGGTTTATACCTCGATGTAAATACCCCTTCCATCCCGATGTAAATGAAATTTCATCATCATCCATTTTCATTTACATCCGAATGAAAAACGACAATAATTTAATTACTAATTATCACTACAATAACATTCATTCTCGGTATCTGTAAATAAAAAAACCATGATTCAGCATTCTATGTCCGAATCATGGTAAATGTATTTTCTATTATAAATCACAAAAAAACAAATAGCTCATCAACTATAGCACTTTACCTAAGGGAATACAATATATATACCAACCCTACAAAGCACTAACAAAAACTATTGTTTTACGTTGCGATTACTATTTCTTTCTAGATAATACTGTCTTTACTTTTTCTACAATATTATTGGCTTTCAAATTATAGTTTACTAACATTTGTTCAGGAGTTCCCGATTCACCAAATCTATCATTTACAGCCACATATTCCATAGGAGTAGGACAGTTCAATGCTAATGTTTGAGCAACGCTATCACCTAATCCACCGTTGAATAAATGTTCTTCACAAGTAACCACAGCACCTGTTTTCTTAACAGAATTTATTATCGCTTCAGTATCCAAAGGCTTGATAGTGTGAATATTTATTACTTCAGCAGATATTCCTTGTTCTTCAAGAACTTTAGCAGCTTCTAGAGCTTCCCACACCAAGTGTCCTGTTGCTATTATAGAAACATCTTTTCCTTCATTTAGCATTTGAGCCTTTCCAATAACAAATTCTTGTTTTTCGTCGGTGAAGTTAGGCATTTTAGGACGGCCAAATCTTAAGTACACAGGACCATCATGCTTCATAGCAGCCAAAGTAGCAGCATAAGTTTGATTTGCATCGCAAGGAACAAGAACTGTCATATTTGGCAAAGCCTTCATCAAAGCAATGTCTTCCATTGTTTGGTGTGTAGCACCGTCCTCTCCCAATGTAACACCAGCATGAGAACCACATATCTTCACATTCTTGTTGGAATAAGCAACAACTTGTCTTATTTGGTCATATACACGACCTGTAACAAACTCAGCAAATCCACCAACAAAAGGTATTTTTCCACTCAAAGAAAGACCAGCAGCTATGCCCACCATATTAGCTTCGGCAATACCACATTGAACAAAACGTTCAGGAAAAGTGTTTGCAAAAGCATCCATCTTTACAGAACCTGTAACGTCAGCTGACAATGCCACAACATCCGCATTCTGTTTTCCAGCTTCTACTAAACCTTCACCAAAACCACTACGAAGGTCTTTCATATTTTTTATTTCGTATGTCTTCATCTCTAAATCCGTTTATTTTTACAATACAATTGATTCTTTGTGTTCGTTTTAGATACTACTATTTTCTTTTATTCTACAACAACATTAGTAACCATGCCTGCCTCTACACGAAACTTTTTCGTGTTAGAATTTCCGTAAGGCGAACCCTTTAATGGTTTTAAAACCACTACATACTCTCCCGGCATAAGCAATACTCTTTCCGAAGCCTTCCCCGAATTCAAATCGCAAACATACTCCCACCTATCTTCGTTCACAACGAATATACATCCCTGTGTCAGCATTTTAGGCTTGGTCACATTTACTGCTCCGGGGGTAGGTATCGTTAACTCTGTATTCGACACATGGCGTATTTCTACGTCTGTAAGCTTTATGCTAGGCTCTGTAAGTATCTCTACATCATACTTACCAGCTAGATAATACACCTTTTGGTTCACATTTTGCACGTTCACCACATCGGGCGTTCCATGCTTTCTCACTACGATGGGGTATTCTGGCACTTGAAACGTTGTGCGTTTTGCCTCGTATCCAACACTAAACAACCCTTGCTCCAATTGAAAAACTAATTCATTTTGCTTCTCACTGTCGAACGAAACATTTTGCTTCACTACGGATGGTTTAGAATACACTTCTATGTTGTAGGATATTAGAGGGTCGATAGTCAGAACATCATTGCCCCTATCCGACTCTGTGGAATAAATCATCTGATACTTTGCCACTCCCGTTTTGTTGTCATAAAACACTATAGGCAAAGTGGTTTCATATTCCATCTCGCTCTTATCTTTTATTTTTATTTTTACATCAGCTTTCTCTTCCGAAAGGGTAAAAATCTCATACAAAGATTGAGCATATTTCTCTTCTTGAGCCACATGGATAAACTTTCCTGCACAGTTTAAATTGCTTTGAAAGTTCTCCTTTTCTCCTATCCCTAGCACAAAAGTTTTTACTATTACTCCGCTGTTTTGCACCTGTTTAGCCACTTCGCATATAGACCCCTCGCAGTCGTCTATTCCATCAGTGATGATAAGAATGATGTTTCTCGAATTTACAGTATTGGGAAAATCATTCAGTGAGCTAGATAGCGCCGTTACTACCTCACAACCACCTTGTGGAACAAGCGTTTTTATTTTGCTTTGGAGTTTATAATTATTATCATTTTCGAAGGGTACTTCCAGGCGAGTTCCGTAGGACTTCTTGTTTAAATGCCCAAAAACACGCAGTGCTACATCTATTTCTTCTTGATGATTTATACTATCCAAGAACTTAAGTAGCACGGTTTGTGTCACTTTTATCTTAGAATCACTTTGCCACTTATCCCACATGCTATTAGAGCAGTCCAATATTATAAGAATGCGAGTTTTGTCCGAAACATTCGTTTCAGAACTATTCTTCTGAGCCATAGCATTAAGCGAAAAAGCCACAGAAAAAAAGACAAGTAACAAAAGAGATTTCATTTGGTGCATAAAAACGAAGAATTTGCGTATTCTAGTAGTCTCCCAAAGTTTCTTTCAACTGAGCCAAAGCCTTTTCAAGCTCGCTGTTGCTAGGAGCCACACCATGATATTTATTTGTTCCTTGCATAAAATCAACGCCATATCCCATTTCAGTTTTCATTAGAATAACGATAGGCATACCTTTATGAGCCAAGGATTTTGCTAAGTTCAATGCACTTACCATTTCTTGCATGTTATTTCCGTTTTCCACTTCAATAACTCTCCATCCGAAAGCTTCCCATTTAGCCTTCAAATTGCCCAACGACAACACTTCGTCTGTGGTTCCGTCAATTTGCTGACCGTTGCAGTCGATAGTAGCAATTATATTGTCTACACCTTTAGCACCTGCATACATAGCAGCTTCCCATATTTGACCTTCTTCCAACTCTCCATCGCCATGTAGTGTGTAAACAAGCTTGTTATCGTTTTCCATCTTTTTAGCAATAGCTGCACCTATAGCCACAGAAAGACCTTGCCCTAACGAACCAGAAGCCATACGAATGCCTGGCAACTGATGAGCTGTAGATGGATGACCTTGCAAACGTGTCCCAAAAACACGGAATGTAGCCAACTCTTTAACAGGGAAATAACCTCTGCGAGCCATAACACTGTAAAGAACAGGTGTTATATGACCATTTGACAAAAAGAACATATCAGAATTTTTACCACCCATGGTAAATTCTTCTGGATTATGCTCCATTATTTCAAAATACAAAGCTGTCATAAATTCTGTACAGCCCAAAGAGCCTCCTGGATGACCAGAGTTCACAGCGTTCGTCATTCTTACAATATCTCTACGAACCTGTGTTGCAATGTTTTCTAAGTCCAACATATTTGTCATTTAAATATTCTTTTATTTTGCAAAAGTACATCATTTTTTTCAATTAAGCCCCATAAAACCAAAGAGTTTTTGTTCTCTCTATTATTCTCCATTGCAGACCTTGAAACATATACTATAATATTCATCTGAATACAACATAGTTATGAATAAACTCCTAAGCCTTTTCCTTTATTTATCACGTTCGGAGGAAAGCATTTTTTAGAGATAGAAATTTCTATCTAAACAGCTCTATATGACAAAAAATCAGCCTAAAAAAACGAAAATAACACCATTACAATCTCAAAAAGGCACCTACATATTATTACAGTCAGATTATTAATTACTTGCACCACATTCACCTATCTTTTGTAGCATCATGCATATATCTAAAAAAATTAATTGTATACCACCCTTTTTCACGAGACCCGGGTGCCAAAGCCACAAAACCATACTGCCAAGACTTTCATACCCGGGTGTGCTGAGACGCTAATATGCAACATATTTTCTGTCTAATATAACACTGTTTATCAAGTAGTTTTCATCTAAACCTTTAATATGTATAATAACTCACTTTTTCGGATAATATTATTGTGTACGTATAGGCAACTTCTAAAAATTGCTTTGCGAGTAATTTACGGAATACAGACTTCGTCGATGTTGCTATAGCTCGAAAGAGCTAATGCTTAGGCATTGTTCTTTACTCGCTTAATCGCAACGTTCTTGAGAAGATTTCTACTTTCTTTTGGCCCATCATAGCGGGCTATGCGACCCCAAAAGAAATAGAAAGATTTCAAGAAAAAACGTAAAGCACGCAAAAGTTCTTTTATTTCATGATCATATTTCTTAAAACGTGGAATTTTTAGAAGTTGCCTATAGCACTTAAATACAGTCCAAACACTGTGAAAAACGAAGAATAACAAATAACGGTTCATTCTGTTCAAAAAATGACAAAAAAAGAGGAAAAACAGCAAAATACCAGCACTTTTACAATCTATTGATTTACAACAATATATTTAAATAAATATTATTTCCTTGCATTTTTTGTTGCATAGTTTCGCAAAAATAAGTACTTTTGCAAACTCGTAGAAGAAAGAAAATGGCAGAAAAAATTGACACAAAAATACAGTTTAGTGGTTTAAAGTCAGGTAAATATAACTATGATTTCACCTTGAATAAAACCTTCTTTTCAACCTTTGAAAATGAAAATTTAGAGGATGGAGAGGTTATTTTTTCTGTTTTGATGGAAAAAGGAGATCATTTGTTGACCTTTTACTTTTCTTTTAAAGGCTACGTCCGCACAATATGCGATAGGTGTTTGCAACCTCTTGATGTTCCAGTTTCTGGTGAAGAGAAACTTTACGTAAAGTTCAGCGACACTGAAAGCAGCGACGACGAAAACATAATGATTATTCCTGAAAACGAACATCAATTAGATTTGTCGCAAGTCTTGTACGAATATGTTGCAACAGCGTTGCCAATGCGTTGCGTACATCCTACAGACGAAAACGGACAATCGGCATGCGATAGTGAAATGATTGATTTACTAGAAGGCATGCAACACCAGGATAATAATGAACATGAAATAGATCCCCGTTGGGAGAAATTGAAAGAATTAAAAATAAAATAAAAACAATAAAATTATGCCACATCCAAAACACAGGTTTTCACAAACCAGAACAGCAAAAAGAAGAACTCACGATAAAGTTGAGGCTGCTCAATTAATTACATGTAGCAATTGTGGTGCTAAAGTTATGTATCACCACGTATGTCCCGAATGCGGATACTACAGAGGCAAACTAGCTATTGAAAAAGCCGTTGAAGCTTAATTTCTTTATAGCATAAATTACACAATACAAGAAGAACTTACCATTGCTAGCAATGGTAAGTTCTTCTTGTATTGTGTAATTTATGCTATAAAGAAATTAAGCTTCAAC
>JAFZEK010000070.1 GCA_017560705.1 Bacteroidales bacterium
AATTGTTGTGCCACCACCGCCACCACCATCTATAGGGGGAACAGCTTGTGATTTTAATTCCATTGCAGGAACATTGTTGGTTAAAGACTCTTCTTCTTTTGTACAGCTCGTTAAGGACGCCACTCCTATCGCAACAGTTGCTATCGTCAACATTACGATTTTTTTGAATGTTTTTATCATTGTTATATTTATTTATTTTTGTTTGAGCAATATAAGTTTGGTTTCTGCGTTAGCAAACACAACATGGAATTCTTGTAAATTACATGCTTACTGTCTATGCAATAGGCAGACAAAAGGTGCTTGTGCATACAAAATTCGGGAATAGCCAGCATTTTTATTTCCTTCTCTTTGAGCACTTGCATCTTTTTTTCTTATAATTGCTCCGTATTTGCATCAATATAATCTTTTTATTTTTAGTTTCTTTTAAAGTTGTTGTGTACAATTTTTATATTTGTATTTTTACTATCTTTTTCCACTCCTCCACTCGCCATGGAGGGTGTTATGTTGGATGCATACTCTCCAGCAGCCATCTGCCTCTATTGGGTTTGTCACTCATTGTATTAATTCTTTTTCTACGTTAATACAATATTTACTCTCTTTCCGAAAGGTTTGCAGCCATAGTGCGGCTTCCGCCTTTGGTGGCTGTACCAGTGTAAAGGCCTGTTTCTTTGTCGAAAGAAACAGTCACATTGTAACCTTTTTTCTCCATATCATTCACCCAAATACCCATTTCAGCTTCATCTGAAGTCTTGAACGTCAACTTATCAGATGATTCGGGAGCCATACTTGGATTTTCGCTACCGCCTATTGTTATTTCTCGCCCCTCGAGGGTAAGACCTATAAGGTAGCTGATATAAGCACTCTTTTCGGCTTCCGAAGTAAATGACGTACTGTATCCCTCGCCATCTATCCAATAACGGAGAGTAGTGTTTACATGAGCCTTATTTTTAAGGCTCATTTCATGAGATACTAGTATCTCGCTTTGAAATTCATCTTTTTGGCACGATGCCATTGTTCCTGATAGTGCTACTCCTAGTAGTACTATTCTAATTTGTTTTTAATCTATCATAAAGAAACTATTTTATTTTATTTTCAATCGAAGGAAACTTTTCTGGATTTCTCAATACATTCATTAAATATCTTGATATTGCATCATATCTTTTTTCTGTTTCAATATTATGAAAGACTACTAATGAACCAACATTATAATTGTATGCCAACATTGATACATCTTTCCAATCATCATCTTCATTTATAGCTCCGTAACTTTTTGTTGGATCATCTTTATGCACTAACTTTCTAAATAATGACATAACTCCTTTATCCCCTAATGTTTTATCAATAATATCTTTTTCAATACCTAGATTGAATTCCTCTACCAGATAATATACAGCATCTTTGGTTTTAGGCACAAAGATAGTAATATTTGTTTTCACATCATTATTTATAGGGAACTGCATGGCACATGCCACCGTTATATCTTTTCGGTGTTGGTACTTTTTGTATAGTTCGGTTTGTGCATATATGTTTTGCAGGCCTATTATCAGGGTTGTGGCAAGCATCACTATCATTCTTTTATTCGTTTTTCCTTTTTGGTTTGTGTTTGTTCTCATCTTTGTTCTTATGCCATTGTTACAGAATTAGTAATCATTGTTATCACATCTTTTTGCGAACAACCGTCGTTGCAGTAGGTTTTCACGCTCTTCCAAGCCTCTACATCCATAGTATTGGTACGGGCGTATGCCAATAGATTATTGTTCGAAACAGCAACTACATCATTTCCGCGGTCGTAAATTATAGCTGCCGAGGCTACACCCACTATTCCCACTATGCAAGTTAGCGTGTAGCGTAGTCTTCGGTGAAAGGTGTTCACCTCCTCGGCAAACTGCCTTACGTAGTAGTCTATTATCTCCCTACCCTCCTCCAGCCTTGCTTTCTCGTCCTCGGTCAGCACTGGCCGTTGCATTCGCTGTTTATTTCTTCTATTTTTTGTTTCCATATTGTTCGTCAAATATTTTTCTCATTTTCTCTATTATTCTATTCTTCTTTTGATTCATCGTGTTTTGGTTTATTCCCATTTTTTGAGCTATTTCTTTGTTGGAGTATCCCTGCATTATGTATTCCACCACCTTACGGTCGTCGGGGTTTAGCATCTCCTTCAGGTCGTCTATCATTTCCCTATCGGCCATATCATAGT
>JAFZEK010000071.1 GCA_017560705.1 Bacteroidales bacterium
AGCAGCATCGACGAAGTCAACCACGCAAAAGTTCTTTCTACAATCAATTCAATTTCCTAGAACGTGGAATTTTTAGAAGTTACCTCAAATAAGTATGTCGCATTCTTATAAGTTCAGCCACACTCCAAGCTTGTGCTATGGCACCACGAGAGGTGTGAGGGTAGTCGCCATCAAATATTTCGGAAATGCTACCTATGCAGCCTTCCCTCAATGTGGTTTCCATACCATAATATAGACCCTTAATAAATTCGATAGACTTTGGTCCGTAGACTTTATGATAAGCATCGGCAAAAGCACCAATAAGCCAAGGCCATACAGTGCCTTGATGATAGCTGTTGTCTCTTTCTGCTTGAGTGCCTATGCATTTTCCGTGATAATCTTTGTGGTTGCAATCTAGTGATCTAAGTCCTTTAGGTGTTAGGAGTTTGTTTGCAACGGTGTCTACCACCATTTTTTGCATACGTTGATCTATGGGAGAATAGGGGAGCGATACTGCAAAAATCATATTAGGCCGTATAGAGAAATCCTTGCATTCATCGTTTACACAATCGGCTAAGTAGCCTAGTTTTTCGTTCCAAAACATTTGTTGGAAATGCTTGGGAAAACTGTTGACAATGTATATCCATTTGTCTATGAATTTTTCATCGTTTTGGTAGCTAGCTAGTTCTATAGCAAAAGATATGGCATTAAACCAAAGTGCATTTATTTCTACTGCATATCCTTTTCGTTGAGTTATAGGTTTGTTGTTCACTATAGCATCCATCCAAGTTAGTGCTTTGCCATCCTGGCCTTGATATATAAGTCCATTGTCGTCGGAGCAGATGGAATAAATAGTGCCTTGCTTGTAGCATTCAAGGATTTCTTTGCAGATGTTGCCGTATTTTTTCCAAAGGTGTTTGTGGCTATCGGTGAGCATAGCATATTGTTGCAATGCCCAAAAGAACCACAGCGAGGTGTCGGCACCATTGTAGCTGCTATTATTTTGCTGACTTATGTTTGGGAAAAGTCCGTGGTTCATATATTGTTTCATAGTGTCTATCACATTTTCAAATATATGAGGAACCACGGTGGAAATGCCGGGTAGTGCTATAAAGGTGTCTCTTCCCCACGGGCCAAACCATGGAAAGCCTGCTTTAATGTATGTTTCTTTTTCGTTGGTGATGATGAATTGTTTGGCAGCTTCTTCGAGGCATTGGGTGTATGATTCTATGGTAGGTTGTAAGTCTATTTCCTTTTGGTAACGATTTTTTATGGTGGTAGGTTCTGTTTGTGATAAGGATATGGATATATACAGTGGTGTGTTGGGTTGTAGAATATATTCCAAATATCCTACTGTAAATAAGTCTTCCAAGGCTTCATAGCCTCTAGCTTCTTCTTGTGGATAATAAATGTTGTACCACCATTCGGGTTGACTTGCAAACATTGGTTGTTGTGATGATTGAATGAAGATGCTTCTATATTCGTCTTTCATCATAACCTCTATGCCATTGGTAACCATTAGTGTTTTAAATGAAATATTTGGGTTGTATTTTTGCAATCCGTGTATAGGACGAAAAGCAAAGAATGGTTGCAGCTTTAGTGCAACGCTTTTGGAAGATTCTAACAGGGTGTAGCATATTATGAGTTGCGGTTGTTCGGAGTTTAATATTGTGCTTTTCTTTATGCGGATGCCCTTGTAGTTGTAGATGTATTGTAGGGATGGAGATATATCAGCAAACTCTATATTGGCTTTTTCTGTGGGTAGCTCCACATTGTTTGGGAAAAGCATAGAGCTTAATCCTATTTCATGATCTTTGCACACTATGCTTTCTTTCATACACGAAAGCATTACGTGGTTTTCATTGTTCAGATGTCTTTGAGGTACAACCAATGAGCCGTGATATTTGCGAGTGTTGCATTGGCTTAGTGTAGTCGAATAGTAACAACCAATTTTATTGCTTAGGAGTACTTCGTGTTCAAGCATTTCAGCATTGTTGGATAAAATGTCTTGTTTCAAATTTAGATAGCTCATATTTATTATAGTGTTTCTTGTTTCTATGTTTTTTTTGTGTAGGAGAGAGCTTGCACAATCCCCGAAAAGAAACAAAACCTTGAGCAAAATGTTGAAACCTAAAGTTTGAAATACAAGCCTGAAATCGTATTTATCCCAAATCGGTCATTAGAAATATGTGTAAATCGTAAGTATGAGGTATAAGTTTATTATATGTGATATTTTCTAATGACCGTCATTAGAAAATATCACATATAAAGCATTGATTAATATCCATATACAAATACTCATAATCTTACAAAAATCCGAATGACCAATTTGGGTTTAATCATCTTCATTTACATTACAAATCCATGCAAAATGCCATGCTTCAGAGACTCTATTATCTAAATCAAGCATGAAATTATTTCTTCGAAATGCAACAAACTGCCATTTGTTTTTACCTTTTACTGTTTGATATAATGTATAGTATTCTTCATTTGTCTTTATCGTATCAACGACATTTCCAATTTGTCTTAATTCATAATAATAGTTTTCTTCATCTATTTCAGAATCGGCTCTTGCTATAATATTTGTTGAAGCTTTTATAGGTCTTGATATTTCCCATATTTCGGGGTTGGGAATTTTAGTATCTGTAAAATAATATGTCACAACTGTATCTAATTTATTCTGGTTTCTTTCTAAATTTACCCACAAATAGTAAATAATATTATCACCACAACAAGGCTGATGTTGTATGCAAATCTTTACATTATCTGCTACATTGTAGATATTCTTCGCAAGTCCCCAAAAGAACAAAGGTGTGTTTGATTTCTTTATGTATATAGTAGTATTTGCACCATCAAAAGCATCGCATTCCAAATTTACAATAGAATCTACAAACTCTATATTAGATTCTATTTTTCCACATTCAACCATTGAATCTTGTATCGCAGATTGAAACAATGTTATATATCCAATTTCTTGACAATATATATTTCCTAGCAACATTGCCAATATTACAAAAACTATCCTTTTCATACTATGATATTAATGATTTGTAGAATACGAACAACAACTCTACCTCAAATACAAAACTCCTGTAGCTGTATCGATACACAAACGAGAGTGATTGTCGGCGTACCAACGTTCGCAGGCTTTTAAATCCGGCATTTGCCATTTTGGTGGCATATATAATAATCCTCCTCCACTTTCTAGTTTGGTATTGTTATGTGTGATAACATTTAAGTTACACATCATCGATAGTATTTTTTTATTCTCTTCGAAAGGCGAGGGCGTACCTATATATTTCATTCTATTTAGAAAAGTCTGTTTTGCCAACTCGTTGTTACATTCTTTACATGTCGATGTATCGTTAGAAAGTGCCCAAACTTTTTTTTCCATATATTGATAGTCTCCTATCACTATATCATCGTTTTCCGGATATGATGACATAGAATACATAAAACCTTTTTCGATCGGCATACAGCCAAAAGTTTTTTTAGTGGTTTGTGACAATACACAATTACAAATAAATATAGCACCTATAAGTACCAGCATGGATTTATTGATAATGCTTACTTTCATAGAATTAATGTTTTAGATGATTTTGTTGCTAT
>JAFZEK010000072.1 GCA_017560705.1 Bacteroidales bacterium
ATTGCTTATAATAATGGTGGCGACACTATCGTTGGTGACACTACGCTCGTGGAAAGCCTCGCACGAAAACCCCGCCGATGTAGTGAAAAGGTAAAACCTCCAAAACTACATCGAGATAAAAACAAAACTCCCTCCCGATGCAACTCTGCCTACATCGGGAGAGAGTTTTAACCATATCGGGAAGGGAAAAAACTCCCACACTTAGAGGTCATAACTATGGCAGTTAGGGGTCGTAACTCCCACGGTTACGAGTGCTAAGTGCCATGGTTTACTAATATAAGCAGGTGCTTTTGTGATTTGCTGATTTATAATGGTAGAACTATTTTTCCATTTCAGATATTTTGAGTAACTTTGCACACATATCACGTATAGCAATGATATTTATAAAGAATTGATTATAAACAACAACTAACAACTATGGCTAAAGCAGGAAAACTATTGATATTAGACGATAACAAAGATATATTATCGGCGGTATCTTTGCTTGTCGATGATTATTTCGAAAAAGTAAGCACGATATCCAATCCCAACGTATTGTGGTCCTCCATGAGACAGCTACAACCAGATGTAGTACTATTAGATATGAACTTTAAAGCCGGCTCTAATAATGGCAACGAAGGTATATACTGGCTACAAGAGTTGTTGGATAAATACCCAAACACCAAAGTGGTTCTTTTTACAGCGTATGCAGACATTGAACTTGCCGTGAAAGCCATAAAGATGGGAGCTTACGACTTTGTGGAAAAACCTTGGAACAACGACAAATTAATATCCATATTACAAAGAGCTTGCAGCGAAAAGAAAAATAAAAGAAAGAGTAAAACCGACAATATAGCACCGGCTGAACACAGCCCAATGTTTTGGGGCAATAGTGCCGAGATGGCAAGGATAAAGAAAATAGTGGAACAAGTGGCGCCTACAGATGCCAACATCCTTATAACCGGCGAGAACGGCACTGGGAAAGAAGTGCTAGCTAGAGAAATACATGCTATATCCATGCGACATAGGAACAAGATGGTGTGTATAGACATGGGAGCTATACCGGAAACATTATTCGAAAGCGAACTATTCGGGCATAAAAAAGGGGCTTTTACCGATGCTGCTTCCGACAGGCAAGGAAAAATGGAACAAGCCAGTGGTTCTACATTGTTCTTAGACGAAATAGGTAACCTTCCGCTCCATCTACAATCTAAACTTCTTGTAGCCATCCAAAGCCGAACCATTACACCACTAGGAGCCAGCAAGTCTTTGAATATTGATATAAGACTTATTTCAGCCACTAATCGCAATCTCTTTGATATGGTGGAACGCGGAGAGTTTAGACAAGATTTGCTATTCCGAATAAATACAATAATAATAAATTTGCCTCCTCTAAGATCTCGGACGGAAGATATACTACCGTTGGCTGAGATATTTTTAAAACATTATTCAGAAAAATACGGTAGAGACATAGAGGGTATAACCTCAAAAGCTACCGAACAAATGATTGCTTACCAATGGAATGGCAACATAAGAGAACTCCAAAACACCATGGAGAAAGCCGTAATACTATGCGACGAACGCATGATACAACCTCAACATTTACAATTACAATCGTATACATCAACGATATCCCAACCCATTACCACACTGGAAGATTTAGAACGAAAAACCATAGCCGATGCTATACATACTTGTAATGGCAACCTCTCTGTTGTAGCTCAAAAACTAGGCATCACTCGACAAACATTGTACAACAAGATAAAACGCTACGGACTATGAAGCAACCTAAAATCTCATATTATAAGATGTCTGCCCATATAGTCATGTTAGTTGCAGTAAGTGTACTTTTAGGCATCGTTGTTGCTTACGGTATTTGGCTTGCCTTAGCAGTCGTTATACCACTTATGGCTGTGGTTATAAAGCGTATGTTTTTCATATACACAACCACTTTAAAGCAGCTGAATTTCATTTTCGAAGCTGTAAAAAGCGACGATAGTTCATTTCGGTTCTCCGAAGACCCCGAAAAAACAAAGAATGCTTTCTTGAATTATTCCTTGAATCGCATTAAAGAAGTAATGGACCATCAAAAGGAACAGATAAAACAAAGAGAAAAAAACTTTGAACTAATAATGGAATGTGCCAACATCGGAATAATGATACTCAGACCTAGTGGAATAGTGGTACAAACCAACACTAAGGCAACAAAAATATTTGGAATAGAAAGAATAACACATGTAGAGAAGCTACAACAACTGTCTCCTAGCCTTGTTAATGTTCTATACAACATTCAGCCTGGCGAACAAAAAACAGCACATTATAACACCGAAGCTGGCGAAACTTTTCTTGTGCTTACATGTGCCGCCACTGTAATGAATAACAAAAGTCAAAAGATAATAACTGTAAACAATATAAACAACGAACTGTATAATAAAGAAGTTCAAGCTTGGGAAAAACTGACTTGTATACTTACACACGAAATAATGAACTCGTTAGCCCCAATAGCATCTATAAGCACCTCGCTAACAACAATACAACACGACGACGAAAAACTAAAACAAGGTTTAACAACAATACATTCAACCTCCGATCGACTGATGAAATTCGTTGCCTCGTTCAGAAAACTAGAAAAAATGCCACGACCTCAAAAGGCTCCTATCGTACTAGCCGACATAGTAGAACAGACATTAAAAATAGTAGACACAAAAAGTATTAAAACCGTAGTTCATCTTAATCCTCTAGATATAATGATATATGCAGATCATTCACAGATAATGCAAGTAATGATAAACCTCGTAAAAAATGCAGTAGAAGCATGTATAAGTTCTGATATTGTAAGCAAATCTAATGCCATAGAAATACAATCATATATCGCAGAAACAGAACAAGTAATCATAGAGATCTCAAACACTGGCAATGCTATTCCCCATTCCGATGTTGAAAACATTTTTACACCATTTTTCACAACCAAAGAAGATGGTTCGGGTGTAGGATTATCCATATCTAGACAGATAATACATTCACATGGAGGCTCATTAGTACTCGCCAATAACAAAAATGGAAACGTGTTATTTAGAATAACACTCGAATAAAATAAAAACCTCTTTTAAACCCAAATCGGTCATTAGAAATATGTGTAAATCGTAAATATAAGGTATACCGTTTATTATTGTGTGATATTTTCTAATGACGGTCATTAGAAAATATCACACAATAAAATATTGATTAGCACCTCACTCATAATCTTGCAAAAATTCTAACGACCGATTGGGGATAAAAAATGCAACATCTTGGATAAAAAAAAGGAGCATTAGAATTATTTTTCCCAACATTATAATGGTGACGCATTCGCAACACGATGCTTCATACGCTTCGCGAATAATATGTATGTTGGACGGAAAAATTGTTACCGACGTAAAAGAAAATCTATAGACTGGCTGCATCGAATGGTGTTTTTCTTTCGTCAAGAAAAGGACCTTGCAAAGGTGTTTTAAGAACCTTCTAAGGTTCTCCGAAGGACATTGAGCTATCAAAAAAATGCCCTTTGAGTGTCGAAAATTTGCACATGATTATATAATACAACAATGGCGAATTTGCTCAAACATATTTGCACAAATTCGCCATCATTAATATCGTTGCCTATATAATTAGAACGTCAATGTCATACCTATGCTCGGCATAATAGGAAGTTGGTCCACCCGTTCAAAAGTAAGTCTGTTAAAGTAGAACATATTCTTTCTATTATAAACATTTGTTACAGATGCATTCACTTCTAATATAGAGCGTCGACCCAACGAGAATTTTCTTTTCGCAGAAATATCAAATCTATGATAATAAGGCAAACGGCCTCCATTTATAGCTGAATAATATATTCCCATCTCGCCATTAGCATTAGTGTAATCCATATTCAGACTTCCCATTGGTAGCAGTTCGTACACTCCTCTTGTTTTTGTATATGGGAATCCACTACCGAAGTTCCACCTTGCACTAAACTCCCACTCTCTAGAGTCGCCAGCAGTATATGTTGCCAAGGCATTAATATTATGTCTTCTGTCGTAGTGAGGATTATATGTTCCTTCGGCTTCATCGGTTCTTTCTACATAGCCAAGAGAATATGCAACCCACAAGTAAATCTTATCATAACTATATCTCATACTGAAATCCACGCCGTAGGTCTTTCCTTTTTCCACTATAAAGTCGCTTATCAAATATTCAGGCTTTTCGTATGCACCGCCTTCTTGATACTCCGGAGAATCATCGAACATCTTATTCCTATTCATATTTAGCAATTGCGAGAAGTTTTTCAAGTAAGGTTCAATGTTTAATTGCAAGTATTCATTTACGTCATACTCTATACCGAATATAATATGTTGAGCTTTTTGAATAAGGCTAGACACGTCTTCTCCCATATAAGAGGACGAAACGCCCAAGTTTTCCGAACCGGTAAGGAAACCTGTAAATAGGTTTACTACGTCGTTATCCGATTTAGCATCAAGAAAGTTTTGGCTATAAAGACCTCCCGCAACCTTAAAGCGTAATTTATCCGTCGCATTGTATTTTATTGCCAACCTTGGCTCAGGACTCATCTCTGACACCGAGGCATAATATACCAATCTGAAGCCGGGGTCTATCAACCACTTCCCGTGTTTTATGTCGTAAGTAACGTATGCAGCCATTTCGCTCGTATTTTCCACTTGAGAGAACTTGCGTCCAAAAGAATTATACAACTCGTATTGAGTGCTAAATCCTTCCATATCAACCCCGTATTTAAGCTTATTCTTTCCTATAAAATAGGTCATGTGCAAGCCAAATGTAAATCCATTTATTCTGCTAGACTTTGGCAAATTAGACTCATCAGCCAGCGTAAGTTTATAGTCCGAATAAGCAAAGTTACCTTTCATTATAGCATTAGAGCCCGTAACTAAAGAAAAATTAGTACCCCCTCCATAGTTGTACCAATCATAGTTGGCAATGGATTGATAGTTCAAAACTTGGTCGCTATAATTAAAGCCGAATAGGCTTATCTTGCTACCATTTTCCCCTTGCAATGTAAATTTACCATACACATCGGTGAAATCGTATGGCAACGGATCGCCCATATAAGAGTAAAACAACTCCGAAGATTTGGATAAATAAGAGTTCTTTGCTGTAATAAGATAAGTTATAGATGTTTTGCTATCGTCGGTTACTCTTTTCAAAGGGCCTTCTAACACTAAATTTGCTCCCAAGGTGCTAATGCCGACCTTACCTGTATGATGACGCTTATTACCATCTCTAGTAGTGATATCCATAACCGAAGATAACCTACCACCATATTCGGCGCCAAATCCACCGGTATAAATATCAGCACTTAAAATAACATCCGTTTCGAACACCGAAAACAAACCTATAGAGTGGAATGGATTATAAACAACCATACCATCCAATAGAGTTTTATTTTGAATCATAGAACCACCTCTAATATAAAGTTGACCTCCTTGGTCGCCAGTAAATGTTACACCTGGCAACACTTGAAGATACTGAGCCAAGTCTGCCTGACCTCCTATCGATGGCATCTGTTGTATTTGCGAAGAAGATATTTTCTCTACAGACACTGTAGTTTCCAATTTTCTTTCTTCTCGATTTCCTTTTATTTTTACCTCTTTCAGTTGAGTGGAATTCTTTTTCAAATATATCTTTCTTGTCACCACCTGATTTCCAGACAAAGTTATCTCTTCTTCATAATCATCGAAGCCCACGAATTTAAGCATAAATGTGTACTTTCCGTCAGGCACTTTGTTTATAGAGAAAAAGCCATTAATATCTGTAGCCACCCCATAGTTTGTGCCCTTAAGCACCACATTAGCGAATGGAATAGACTCGCCAGATTCATTATCAAAGACAAATCCTTTTATTGTGTTTTGAGAAAATAATAATGTTGATACTGCCCAAAAAGACAGCAACATAAAAAATCTTTTATTCATTTTCAGTTCTTTCTAATGTAATATTTTAAACATCAATTCTTTCATTATCTCTCCGTCCGAGATGGTTCCAGAGTTGCAAATTCCTTTGGATTTCAAATCAGCATCCTTTAAAAATCGTATTATCGTAGCTAGTTTAGGCAAAGAATAATTACCTGCTGCCATCTGATAGTCTTTCAAAAAATAAGGATTTACACCCAAAACCGAAGCTGCATTTCTTTTATCATCCACCTGATGATAAATCATAATCTTCATAAAATAGCCATACAAATTGGGTAAAACCATCTGTATTGGATTTTCTTTAGGATTAGCTGCAAAGTGATTTATAATCTTATTGCATTTTAAAACATCTTTTCTTCCTATAGCATTTTGCAGCTCAAACACATTGTAGTCTTTACTTATTCCTATATTTTGTTCTATAGCATCGTCGGTTATCTCGGCACCTTTAGGAATACTTATAAACACTTTGGATAACTCATTTACAATCTTACTCAAATCCGCGCCTATAGCTTCGGCAATAATGCAAGCACCTTTTTGAGAGATGGAATATCCATTTTCGTTCACATAATCCATTATCCATCCCGGCACTTGAGAGTCATATAGTTTTGCTTTTTCAAAAACGACGCCCTTAGTGTTTATTGCTTTATACACCTGAGTCCGCTTATCCATTTTTTTGTGTCTATAGCAAAAAACCAACACCGTTTGTGGCTGAGGATTATCTAAGTATAGTTTCAATAAATCCCAATTCTTTATATCTTGAGCTTCCTTTACCAGAACTAGCTGATAGGGCGACATCATAGGAAAACGCTTCGCTAGCCCCACAATAGCATCCATAGTTACATCCCTACCATACAATACCGTTTGGTCAAAATCTCTAAAATCTTCAGAAACTACATTATTCTCAAAGAAGTCAGAAATTTTATCTATAGCATAGTTTTCCTCGCCAGTTAGCAAGTAAACACTTTTAAATTGTTTGTTTTCTATTTCTGCTATAAGTTGTTTCTCTGTTAGTGCCATTAGTTATTTCATTTTCAATACAAAGATACTATTTTTTTACGTACTAATAAGATTATCCTTGCTAAAAAAGCTTAAGAACTAATCCCTCGGTTCATAATCTACTGTGTTGCAATTTATTTTTCGAATATCAAATATTCAGATTTTCAAACTATTTATTCTGTTTTAAAGCCTCAATATCTTATTTTCCACACTTCATATTCTAAAACAAACTCCAATTTTAATCCAAATCAGTCATTCGGAATATTTGAATAATGCAAAATTGTCGCATATGCATTATCGTAATCTTACAGAAACTCTAGTGATCTGCTTGGAAAAGGAGAACAAAGCGACTGTAAAAAAAACGGAGACTCTTTATTTTGAATCTCCGTTTCTCTTAATTTCCTATCAAAAGCCATTTCAAAAAGATCAAGAGCTTTCTAGGAATATATGATGTTATTCATCGAAAAGAATCTTATTTAGATGCATTCACCAATCTATCGGTATCTGTTGCTATCACATATTCTTCGTCAGTTGTAACAACCATAGTTGTTATTTTTGAGTTTGGAGTAGATATAACTTTATCTTCACCCATTATAGTTTTGTTTAGTTCAGAGTCAAATTCAACACCTAAGAATTCCATATCCGAAAGAATTTGTTCTCTCATAAACCAAGCGTTTTCTCCAATACCACCAGTCATAACTAAAATGTCACAACCATTCATTATTGCAACGTATGCTCCGATGTATTTCTTTACGTGGTGAGCGAAAACATTAAATGCATTAGTACAACGTTCATCACCTTCTTTTTTTCCAGCATACACATCACGCATATCAGATTTACCGCAAAGACCTACAAGCCCAGATTTTTTATTAAGCATAGTATTCAATTCGCTTGTAGATAAGTTTTCTTTTTCTGCAATATACAACAAAACTCCTGGATCCAAATCTCCACAACGAGTACCCATTACTAATCCTTCAAGAGGAGTAAATCCCATAGTTGTATCTACTGAATGACCATTCTTTATAGCAGCAATAGAAGCACCACTACCCAAATGACAAGTGATTATTTTTAAATCATGCCAATCTTTACCTATCATTTTAGCAGCCTTTTCAGCTACATACTTATGACTTGTGCCATGGAATCCATAACGACGAACTTTGTACTTTTCGTAATATTCGTAAGGCAGACCGTAAAGATAAGATTCTGCAGGAATAGTTTGATGGAAAGAAGTATCAAAAACTGCAACTTTCTTTATATTAGGAAGTAATTCTTCAGTAGCAAGAATACCCTTCAATATAGCAGGAGTATGAAGAGGGGCTAATTCTGATAAATCTTCAATATGTTTTATAACAGCTTCGTCAATAATAACGCTATCTTTAAAAACTTCACCTCCGTGGGCTACTCTATGACCACAAGCTCCTATTTCGCTCAAATCTTTTATAACCCCCAATTTAGGATCTGTCAACGTGTGCAATACAATATCAATACCTCTTGTATGATTTTCTATAGGCAATTGTTCGTAATGTTTATCTCTTCCAGCAGGACGATGAGTAAATTCTCCCATTTCAGAGCCAACTCTTTCTAGCAATCCTTTTGCCATAACGGCTGCATTGTTTGCCATATCAATTAATTGATACTTGATTGAAGAACTTCCACAATTTAATACTAAAATTTTCATCGTATAAGTTATTTATTTATTGTAGTTTATATTTATTATCCATTGTAGGATTTTCAACTTCAAATTTACAAATAATATTTCAATTATTGAACGCTATTTTCTTTTTTTAAGATTACAAAGCAGCACAAGAACAATAAACTATATTACAGACACATAAGAGACCTTCAGTAAAATATAGTAAATTTCCCTACAATATATATATCACTGTATCAAGGATTTTAACTACTCCTCATTCCATTGCAAAGTTCCTCTTTGACGATAAATTTGAGGATTTTTAAAACTTTCATCCGATTCAAAACCGTCTCCATACGTTATTCTAGACCCATTTACAGACTTTATTGGGTCATCTGAATATATCTTTTTGGTATTTTTATCCCACACTACAGACTCCATATAAGTTGTATCTCCCGAAGCATAATCTATAATAATAACATTATTTCTAGCTTCCATTATCTTTTTTGCATCATACGAAATAGCATATTTAGAAGATAACGTAGTAGACAAACTACCATCTTCAGCAAAGAATTTTATGAATACACCTTCAGGATACTCTGTTCTTGCATCTTCTCCATCATATATATTCATTATAGGAGCCTTCAAAAATAGCTGTACATTTCCTGTTTTGCTCTGAATAATCTCAGAATCTTTTATTACCTGCATAGGAGAATTCAAAGGGTCAAAACGATGAACGTCTTTCATCTTATTAGTACAACCAGATAACGACAAAGAAAAAACAATCACGCTTATTGTAATAATATACAATAAGCGTGTTTGTCTATTTATAATCAAAATATTTCTCACTGATATTTACTATTTAACAGTTCTAACAGTTGTAGTTTCTCCTATCCATCCACCTACTGTAAACGAACTTCCATCAATTATATTTTCCATGAAAGCTTCAGCTTGGTTGGGGAAATGACGAGAATAAACATTGATAAATTTATTAGCTCTTTCTGTCATTTCTGGAGTATTTTCCACATTCTTAGCACGAATAGCTTTATCTACAGCAGCCCAATAAGCTACACGGCTCATTACAGGACCACTTCCACAACAACTACCTGCACTTTCTGCATAAAGACTAGCTATAATCATATATGGTTCACCTTTTGTAGGGTCGGCTTTAGCAGCTTCATAAGCAGCACTTCTTGAAGCTGAGAAGCTTTTTATTCCTTGATAAGCATAGGCCAAACGAAGATTTGCTTGATATTTTTGATCTTCTTCAACTCCAGCCACAGCTTCTTTTAAGTATTCAACAGCTTTAGAGAATTGTTCTCTTGTCAAACATAAGCTACCCATCAAATATGCCGATTTTGGGCTAGGTTCTAATGCATGTAACTTTTCTGTTGCTTTGAAGAATAAGTCAGTCTTTGTACATCCATTACCTTCCAACAATGAAGTTATTTTCTTCAAAAGTTCCAAATCGTCTGGTGCAGCTTCAAACTTCTTGGAAAAGATTTCTACTAATTGGTCGCAAGAAGCGTAAGGAGAGAAAGCTGCTTCCACATTATTTATCACTTTTTGAATTTCTTCTTTCTTTTCAGGAGTAGCCTTCATTGCCTTAGTTAACAATGTTGATACCAAATCATAGTTATCTACTATCAAAGTTGGTTCAGCTAATTTTTGATGCACATAGAATATTGTAGCTTCAAAAAACTTGTAAATATAAGAAGGTTCGAGACTTTCACCATCTATCTTTACAGCTTCTTCATAAAGCTTATAATATTCAGCCACGGCTTTTTCTCCCATTAGCTGTTCCATATCCATAGCTTTACGAGCTTTATTTGCTCCTTCTTCGCCAAAATATTGAATTCTCAAATCATACATCTTCATCAATTCGTCGATGTATTGTTTTTGTTCTTCACCTGTCTTTGCATTAGCCATCATATTTTTAAGTATAACAACTCCGCGAATATAAAGATTCTTACTATATGCAGGGCAGTAGTTCAATACTTCTTTCCATGGACCGTATGCATCTGCATAGTTTTTCATTTTATAAGACTCTTGATACAACGACAAGTTTTCAATACATTTTACACTGTCTTCCGGTGTTTTTCCAGTTTTTTGAGCATTAGCTGAAATGGCCAAAGCACTTACCATTAAAGCCAATCCTATTTTCTTGATTGCTTTCATTTTCTGATTATTTCTATTTTATATATTAATATTAATCGTATTTAAGTTTCTTAAACCATGTATCGCTTGTGGATAGAGATACTCCTATTTGGAAATAATTCTTAGCCAAAACCTCTTTCATTCCATAAACACCCCATTGGAAAGTGACATTGATAAGAGATTTCATCTTCCTAACAGGGAATGACATTCCCGCATGTAAACCAAAATCGTTCATCTCCTTATCGAACACTTTAAGTTTACCTTTCTCAAAATGTGCTCCACATCTGAAAGACATTCTATCTATATAGTTTGTTTCCATCACGTCTCCCATCTTTTCACCGCCAAGCACAAATCTTAAACTCTTTGTATAATCCATCACATTCCAATCACCAAAAATTTCAGTAGATTCAGTATACTTTGGCATATTCCATTCCGAATAAGTAACATCAAAACCCACCATCCATTTCTCGTTTCTAATCAAAGACAACCCACCACCCACTATCATAGGCATATCTAACACACTTTTATACTCTGCCAATGGCACAATAGTATCTCTTGCATAATCCATTTGAGACGATGTTGCGAATGTATATACTACCGATTGGTCGGTTACATTCAGCGACATTCGAGGTGAGAATGTCAAACCTACACCTAGCGTATAATCTTTGTTCAATTTGCAAAAGTATTGCAACCCAAAATCGAAAGTAAAATTGCTCACATGAGTCTCTCTCAATTTACGAGAATTAAGCATATATGCTGAATCAGGAAATTCAAATGTTATAGCCCTTGTTTCTTTACCAAACAAATAGTTTGCATTAAAACCTACAGAAAGATTGTCCGTTATTTTTATTGCGTGACCCCAGTATAACTTTGTTATACCTCCAGTTCCATCAAAGACACTTTTCGAGAACAAAGAGTCGCCATTCGTCAATGTTTTCAAATCTTTTGCTGTAAGATAACTCACTTCACTATAAGGTACTATACCCAAACTTGATCTCCATCTTTTTGTAAGAGGCAAACCCACCATTATATGAGTAAGAGCAGCATCAGCATCGTACAAAGATTTTTCTTCATTTGCAAATGTAATAAAATCAAAACCTAACCCCATATCAAAAACAAAAGAATTACTATCTATTGCCGCATAAGAAGCTGGGTTGTTATTATTAATAACATTATCCTTCCTCAAAGTGTAGGACAAACCTCCCATCGAATTAATATAAGGATGAGAATAAAAAGCCTTTAAATCCCCTACTCCAAACTGAGAATATGGCAAATTCAATCCATTCTGTGCACTCACGGAAAATGCTACAGCCCATAATACCAAAAGCATTAATGCTTTATTTCTCTTATTATTCATTTTCATTCAATATTTTATTAAGTCCGATAAGCAATAAATTCGAACAAACATTGTTCGGAAAATTTACTCGTTTTTCAAAATAAACAACGTCACCTCCTGTAAATATCACATTGATTGGAGGAAACATTTCTGCATATTTCTTGACAAAACCCTCTAGTTCAAAGCATGTACCATTCAACACTCCAGAACATATCGAGGATTGTGTATCATTGCCAATAATACCTACATCTATATTTTCAGGTTTAAGTAACGGCAATTTACTTGTAAAAGTATTCAAAGCCCTAAATTTCATTGAAATTCCTGGCAATATTGCCCCTCCTTTGTATTCTTTATCCTTTGTTACGAAATCAAACGTTATACACGTTCCCAAATCTATAACTAGATTATTCTGATTGGGAAACAATTCCATAGCACCTACTACACCTGCTATCCTATCTGCTCCCAATGTATTTGGAGTCTTATATTGATTAGTTATCGGCAACTTTAATGTAGATGATAGCAAAATATAAGGAACATCTCCAAACAAAGAATCATAATCCAATGCAGCACCCACCTGCGATACTATTACTCTCGTTATAGGATACTTTGATTTTATAACAGCTATTTCATCTTTTGTAAGCACAGAGAACGACCATTGTTCTAGTAAAACGCCTTCATCAAAAACAGCTACTTTCGTTCTTGTATTCCCTACATCTACAATTAAATTCATTGGGCTACTTATTGTTGAAAAAATTCATAGCTCTATCTATCCCCATGGTTGCAAAAGTTTTTATAGCTTCGCAAGCCTTATCAATCTGAGGATCTATCATCGACATTTCTTCCGACGAAAATTTTCCCAAAACATAGTCTATCTGTCTTCCTCTTGAAAAATTGTCGCCTATTCCAAATCTCAAACGTGCATAATCCGAATGACCTAGCACTTCTTCTATATTTCCCAAGCCATTATGCCCTCCTGCACTTCCTTTCTTTTTTAGTCGTATAGTTCCTACAGGCAAAGCAATGTCATCAACTATAACCAACACATTTTCTATAGGAATCTTTTCCGCTTTCATCCAATAATTCAATGCTTTTCCGCTAAGATTCATATATGTTGTCGGTTTTATCAATAGCAATGTACGCCCTTTACATCTCATTTCGGCGGTGTAAGCATGACGCTTAAGTTCAAACTTACTTTCAGTGTTTTGTAGCATCCTATCTAGCACCATAAATCCTATATTATGGCGTGTATCTTCGTATTCTGCTCCTATATTTCCCAAGCCCACTATTAAGTACTTCATTTCTCCGTCGGTATTTTTATCTGTTTTACAGAACGATATAATATTTTTTATCCAATTCATAGTCATAAATAAAGTTGCAAAATTACACTTTTTTTCTCATCTGCAAATATTAAATATCTAAATTTATCGGGAAAAGATTACAGATTTTCCTATACAACTAAAAAAGGAGATTCCCATTCATGAGAATCTCCTATATAAATATTACTTATGAGTTTTCTTATTTAACAACTGTAAGTTTCTTTACAGCAGAACCTTCGTTAGTAAGGATAGAAATCATATAAACACCTTTAGCTAAATCTTGAGTATCAAGTCTTACATTTTCTGCATCAGTAGTATATGTAGCAACTTTTTGACCCAAAGCGTTTATAACAGCAACTTCTTTAATTACGCTGCTAGAGCTTATCATTACATAGTCGTTAGCAGGGTTTGGATACATGCTCATTTCTACGTTTTCAACATCAGCTATTCCTGTAGGATCGAAAGATGCAACATCTGTCAATTTAACAGCTTTAGCATTTAATACGCTACGAGAGTTTACGTCAGTATTGTATTCTGTTACGAAAGCAACCAAAGAAAGGTCTGTAGCTTTCATAGTAGTAGGAACTGTGTAAGTATAAGTTTTTGAGTAAGTAGAACCAGCAGTAGTGTTAGTTATTACGTTAGCATCACCCCATACATCAGATATAGAAGCTCTCATTGCATTGTTGTGAATGTAGTTTCTACCCAAATTAGAACCAGATTGAGCAGTGTTTATTTTAAGGTTGTCTTCTTTCAAGTATAAAGAAACTCTTGGAGAGTTGAAACCAGCCATTAGGTTAGAAGCTACAGTACCAGATACAGTTACTTCAAGTTGACGAGTTTGAGAATTGAAAGAAACATTTGTAATGTCTACAGAGATGAAAGAAGGTTTAGAAATTTCAGCATCAAACATAGCAGCTTCAATGTAAGCACTCATTACAGGACCAGGTTCGCCAGATTCTGGGAAATAAGTTCTGTCTAACATAGCAGCTGGAGCGTATGTGCTACCACCATCATTGTAGAACGCCAACATTTCTTCATTTTCAGGAATAGTTAAGTTGTCAGTGTAGAAACCAGCGTGGTGTGTCATCCAAATAACGTTAGCAGCTCTTGCTTCAACTAGAGGTTTCAAATAATCATGAGCTTGAGGACAATATCCGCAATTAGCAGTTGTAAATTGTTCTAACAATACAGTGCGTTGTACGCCACTGTCATAAACCATAACAGAAGCACTTCCGCTGTTATTTGATATTTCATCATCTTCAGTATTTGGTTTAGATACTGTTACGTTGATAGTGCTTGTTCCAACGTTAGCTATAGAAGCAGGAACATTGTGAGTAAATTCGTATGTACCATTGTAAGGAACGTTGATTCCAGAAACAGTGTAAGTAGCTACATCTGCACCGCCATCGATGTTGTAAGTAACATTGAAAGAAGTCAAAGCAGCAGTTCCTTTATTTGTAACAGTTCCTTTTACGTTGAAGTTTGTGTTTTGTTGAGCGTATGCAGGAACATCAACCTTGTTCAATACGATTTCGTTTTGTGGTGGAACAAGAACGCTTATTTGACCAAGTATCAAATAATAACCATCACCATTGTTTACGAAAGCAACGTGAATGCTATCATTTTCGTAAGCTGAAAGATCTACTAAATATTCATTCATTCCTACAGGAACTGCTGGTAAAGATAAAGCTGTAGTAGTAAAGTCAGTTTTTTCAACACCTGTAGTAGAAATTTTTACGTTTAATACTTCAGGAAAAGAGTCATCATATCCAATAGCAGTAAACTTCAAATACAAACCAGGTTGATTGATTCCGATAGCAGGGCTAATTAACCAACGATCACAAGGATTTCCTTGAGGTTCAGTCCATGAAATACTCATAGCCATTGGTCCAATGTCGCTAAAATTATAGATATCCCATCCTTGAGAAAAACCATTAAAATTGTCAGTGTTTACTAAATTGTCAGTGTAAACTGTCCAATTTGCAGGAACTGGTCCAATACCGTTTGTAAAAGTTGTTCCACTAAAATCTTCAGTGAAAACTGTTTGAGCATTAATAGCTACTGATAATACAGCTGCCATTACAAATAATATTACTTTCTTCATAATAATAAGTTTTTTATTGACATTATTTTTTTTATTCTGTGAGGCAAAGATATGTATTTTTTTCCAATTAAAGCATTAAAAAAAAATATTTTTTTTTGCACAGGTTAGGACATTTTGATAACACAATGAATAGCAGAATAATAAAAACTCTTCCGAGCGAAAAAAAAATGTCTCATTTCTTCATTTTTTGAGCTTTTGAGGAAAAAAAAGTCGCTTATTTCTCAAAAATGAAGTACTTTTGCACTATGTTTTTCTACAAAAGCAGTGCTTTGATAGCCTAAAGCAGTGCTTATTACAATAATACAAA